>JANOMH010000585.1:0-12871 GCA_031420215.1 Rhodobacterales bacterium
GCGGAATGTGAAGCGTTCGCAGGCCCGCAAAGCGATGTAATCCGCATGATGCAGGCTTTGACCGACAGTGCAACGCTGGCCCAACTGGAAAACCATGTGCCCACGCCCCGTCTGCCCGTCGCAAACCCCTGCCTGTGACCCAATGATCGTAGACCCCCTCACCCTGCTGGCCTTTGTCCCCGCCGGGCTGGCGCTGAACCTGACCCCCGGGGCCGATATGATGTTTTGTCTGGGCCAGGGGTTGCGGGCCGGGCCGCGCGCGGCATTGGCGGCGGATGCGGGGATTTCGTTGGGGGCGTTTATCCACGCAGCACTGGCAGGACTGGGGTTAAGTGCAGCTTTGGTCGCCGCTCCTTGGGCGTTCGAGGTGATCCGCTGGGTTGGTGTGGCCTATCTGCTGGTGCTTGCGGTGCAGACATTGCGGCAACCGCCGCAAGCCGATCTGCCCACCGTCACGCCGGGCCGGGCGTTTCAGCAGGCGCTACTGATTAACCTGACCAATCCCAAGGTGATCCTGTTCGTGCTGGCCTTTGTGCCGCAGTTTGTTGATCAATCCCGCCCGGTTCTGCCGCAATTCCTGATCTTTGGGCTGATTCTTGCGGTCGGTGGGTTCATTATTAACGGGCTGGTTGGGGTCTTCGCGGGCAGCCTGGGGCAGCGGTTGCTAACCAGCCCCCGTGCTGCGACCTGGCTGGGCCGGGCAATGGCCACAGTTTTTCTGGCCCTCGCCGCCCGACTGATCCTGTTGCAAAGGAGTTAAACATGTCTCGTATCGACGATACCCGCGATTTCCTGCCGGTCCGCATCGCTGTGCTGACCGTCAGCGATACCCGCACCCCCGCGGATGACAAATCGGGCGACACATTGGTCGAACGGCTGACCGGGGCGGGCCATCACTTGGCCGCGCGGGGGATTGTCCGCGATGCGCGGGATGCAATTGCCGCGCAGTTAAGGGCGTGGTGCGCCGATCCGGGGGTTGATGTGATTCTGACCACTGGCGGCACCGGGTTGACCGGGCGTGATGTGACAATCGAGGCGCACCGCGATGTCTATGAGAAAGAGATCGAGGCGTTTGGGACCGTGTTCACCATCGTCTCGATGCAAAAGATCGGCACCTCTGCGGTGCAAAGCCGTGCGACCGGTGGTGTGGCGATGGGCACTTACCTGTTTGCTCTGCCCGGCAGTCCTGGCGGTTGCCGTGACGCCTGGGACGAAATCCTAAGGCTCCAATTGGACTACCGCCATCGCCCCTGCAATTTTGTGGAAATCATGCCCCGGCTTGAGGAACATAAGCGGCGCAAGTAAGGTGGGTTTTAACCCACCTACCCCGCGCTGCAGCCCTGAATATCCACTGCCCGGTCGGTTCCCAGCACAGTGATCCGCACTGCCGCCCGATTCAGGGCAAAGGACTGTCCCGTCACATGCACCATCTCGGCCCGCGCGCTGAGAGTGCCGCCCTGCCGCGAAACCTGGGGTTCCGAGACCCAGACCTGCGGATCGCCCGCCTCGATCACCACAACCTCGGGGTCGCCGGTGGCGGGCAGGTCCATCACCGTCGTCACCCAGATCCCACCGTCGCCCGGTTCCACGGCACAGGTGACACGGGTCAGTCCGGCCTCGGCCCCTGACATCGGATTGTCGAACAGGGCAGTGGCAATGGCCACATCGCGGTGGGTTTCAGGTGGCAGGTCGGCGCTGAAGGTCAGCCGCATTGGCACACAGATATCCAGACAAACTCCGATTTCGACCTCACCCTGCAAATGGGTGATGGCACCAGGAACGGTGGGCGTGATTTCGATCGGGATGACCACCGAGTCATGATAGCCAAAGCTGCGCATGCCGTTTTGGTCAATCACCTCGGGCGTGGGCCAATGAAACTGCGTGGCCGCAATATTTTGCGACCCTGCCCAGCCAAAAGCGGGTGGAATGCCGCCTTCGCCCGGGGCCCGCCAATAGGTTTTCCAGCCCGGTGCAAGCGTCAGCCGCATGGCTGCCATCTGTGTGCCGGATGCAGTTTGCCAGCCGGGCAGCACCTCGATCTGCGCCACATCCTCGGGTGGGCCAGCGCGGACGGTCAAGGGGGCCACGGCCAACAGTGCGGCCAGAAACGGGGTCAGGGCTTTGATCATGCCGGCCAACATATGCCCAAAGCCTGTAATAGGAAGTCACGTTACAGTGGGTGACGACCAAGCCCCCCCTTGCGCGTGGCGGGTCTGCATCACATCATTATGCTTATGGAATCTGAACCTACATCGTTGCGCGGCAAGTTACTGATCGCCATGCCCGCCATGGCTGACCCCCGCTTTGCCCATAGTGTGGTCTATATTTGTGTGCATTCACCCCAGGGCGCGATGGGGCTGATTGTGAATAAACCCAACCCCGAGGTCCGCATGACCGATCTGTTGGAACAGCTCAAAATCCCGCCCCAGCCCGGGATGCGTGACATAAGGGTGCATTTTGGCGGTCCGGTAGAACAGACCCGGGGGTTTGTGCTGCATTCTGCCGAGTATAGTGCAGGCGATGCGACCCTGCGGGTGGATGACGTGACGGCCCTGACCGCGACGCTGGATGTCTTGCAGCAAATTGCCCAAGGCCAGGGCCCACAACTTTCGATGTTCGCATTGGGCTATGCCGGATGGGGCCCCGGCCAGCTGGACGCAGAGATTGCCGGCAATGGCTGGCTGAGTTGCGCCCCGCGCAATGACATCGTGTTTGGCCGCGCCAATGAACATAAATGGTCGGCAGCATTGAAATCCATGGGCGTCAATCCGCTGGGGTTATCGTCTACTGCGGGCCGGGCCTAAAGCGCCTTCCAAAAGTGCGAGGCGGTTTTTCGAATAAAATGCGCGTCAAAACAAATGGTTAAAGCGGTCCCGCTGAGTCACATCAAAGTCAACCCGCTTGAAAGGCTTTGCAATACCTGGGCCGTATCCTGCCCGAATCGCGGTGGTGCCAACCGGTAGCTGACCGGGGTCCGCGACAGGTGCAACGGATTGCCCAAGAGCTGGACCGCGCCATTCTCGACATCGGCCCGTTGCATGGTGACGATCATGTCCCGCGCTGCCACCTGATCACTGGCAAAGGTCTGGTCCAGCCGGTTGACCGGGCCGACCGGAACCCCGACGGACTCAAGTCCCGCTGTGATGTCCGCCATGCTGCGCGCCCGAAACAGCGGCGTCAGCGTGGCCAATAAAACCTCCCGATTGGCCAGGCGTGCCGGGTTGGTCGCATAATCGGGCGTGTCGGCCAGCCCTGAGACCCCCAAAAAACTGCAGGTCCGCCGGAATTGCCCATCGTTTCCGACCGCGACGATCACATGCCCGTCTGACGCCTCGAATACCTGATAGGGCACGATATTGGGATGCCCGTTGCCGCGTCGTTGCGGCACTTGGCCAGAGGTCAGATAGTTCACCCCTTCGTTGATCAGCCACGCAATCTGCGTATCGACCAGCGCCACATCAATATGCTGCCCTTCGCCGGTTTTGCCCCGGTGGTGCAGGGCGGCCAGAATTCCCGTGGTCGCATACATGCCGCACATCACATCGGCAACGCCAACGCCCACTTTCATCGGCATCCCATCCGGTTCGCCGGTCAGCGACATCATCCCCCCATAGCCTTGAGCCATCAGGTCATAGCCCGGTTTGGCCGCATTCGGCCCGGTTTGCCCATAGCCGGAAATCGAGCAATAAATCAGCCCCGGAAGTGTTGCACACATGGTCACATGGTCCAGCCCGTATTTCGTCAGCCCGCCGGGTTTAAAGTTTTCGACCAGAATATCTGCCGTTGCGGCTAGGGCCCGGATGGTTTCCTGCCCCTCGGGCGTGGCGATATCGACCGCGACCGAAAGTTTGTTCCGGTTGGAAGACATGAAATACGCCGACAGGTCGGTAGGGTTACCGTCGCAGTCGTTCACATAGGGCGGCCCCCAGCTGCGCGTGTCGTCGCCCTTGGACCCTGGATTTTCAATCTTGATCACCTTGGCCCCCAGATCGCCCAGCAGTTGGGTGCAGGTCGGCCCCGCCAGAATCCGGCTGAGGTCAAGCACAGTGATCCCGTCTAATGCGCCTGCCATGGCCCTGCTCCTGTTTGTGATGCAGGGCCATGCTTCGCCGGGTTTGACTTGCGCTGCAAGTGCGCTTTGCGCGGTCACGCCTCGTTGACCGACACCAGCATACCTTGCGCGGTTGCCGCGCGGGTGATCCCCCGGGTCGGCAGCGACCGGGGCCAACGGGCACCGAGCAGCCGGTCTTTGCTGATCCGCGTGACGCTGACCTTGTCAGACTGATTGCCGCCGAGCACATGGAAATGGTTTGTCTCTTCGGCCCAATAGAACCCGACATGGCCCTGCCAGCCATCGCGCTTGCCCCGCCAGAATACCAGCACCGACCCCAGCTGCGGGCTGGCTGGCATGCCATAGTTCAGCCAGTTCCGCGCCCCCAGTAAGTTGTTGGGCAGCGAATCGTCAGGCAGCGCGCTGCCCATGCAATGGCCCACGAACAGCCCGCACCAAGGCGTTTCATCCTGATGGAAATCGGCATCAAGATCGGCCGCCCAGTTCAGGATGATCTGGTTATTGGCAGTGCCGGCCCCTTCTTTCAGGCCGATATGCCGCGCGGCTTCGATCAGCCAAGGCATATGAAGCGGGATGGCGCTGTCAGACCGGGCGGCAATCCGGCCCGCCCCAAACAGGGCCGCAAAGGTGACTGGCCCCACGATGCCATCAACTTCAAGTGCTTTGGCCCGTTGAAAGGCCATGATGGCAGCGCGGGTGCGCGGCCCCATCACCCCATCGGGCGAGCCGGGGTTGAAACCGCCGGCGATCAGTGCGTTTTGCACGTCGAGAATAGTCATTTGAAATCTCCATGCGTCAGTGCACCCCCTCAATACGGGGCACCCCAGTCATAGCAGATTTTCAGCTTTCAGGCGAGTGGGCTGGGTCGGCCGCGCCGCGAAATCACTGTGAGTTAACTGTGAGAAGCGCGTCGATAATCGCCAAAGCGCTGGGACTGGACCAATCCGCATCGCCCATCAATCGGGCAACCTCTGCCCCATCCCGGTCGAGAATCAGGCTGACCGGCAGTCCCATTACCCCCAGGTCATGCGCCAGCGCCTGTTGCGGGTCGGTGTAACGCGGCAGGTTGGTGACCTCAATCTCGTCAAAGAACCGCGCGATGGCTTGGGGCATGTTCCGCCCGGTGGCAATGGTGATCACCTGAAAATCATCGCCGCCGCGCGCGGTTTGCAAGGCCGCCAGATGGGGCATCTCGACCCGGCAGGGCGCGCACCAGGTCGCCCAGAAATTCACCAGCACCACCTTGCCGCGCAGGTCGGACAAGTGCATCTCGGCTCCGGTTTCATCGAGAAAGGCTGTGTCAGGCGCGACGACCGGGTCCAGGGCAAAGTTGAGCTTGCCCATGTCCCCGGCCCGCAATTCGGCAATTGCAGCAAGGTCCGCCGCCGCAGTGTTTGCAAGCAGGCAAAGTGCCGTATAGACAACCGCCACAGTGAATTTACGCATCTTTGCACTCCGTAAGGACTTTGGGCCATGACCAAGACCAGCAACGCCATGTGGGGCGGCCGTTTCACCGCCGGGCCGGATGCGATCATGGAGGCGATCAATGCCTCGATCTCGTTCGACAAGCGGATGGCGGCGCAAGATATTGCAGGCTCTCGGGCCCATGCGGCGATGTTGGCCGCACAGGGTATCATATCGGATAGCGATGCGGAGGCGATCAGGGAAGGCCTGCTCACGGTGTTGTCAGAGATTGAGACCGGGGAATTCGCGTTTTCGACGGCGCTGGAAGACATTCACATGAATGTCGAAGCGCGGCTCAAGGAATTGATTGGCGAGCCTGCGGGCCGGTTGCATACCGCCCGCAGCCGGAATGATCAGGTCGCGGTCGATTTCCGGCTATGGGTCCGCGATCAGTGTGATGCTGTCGACGGCGCACTCGTCAGGCTCTTGCAAGCCTGCCTGGTTCAGGCCGAGGCAGGTGCTGACTGGGTGATGCCGGGGTTTACCCATTTGCAGGTCGCCCAGCCGGTGACTTTTGGTCATCATATGATGGCTTATGTCGAAATGCTGGCCCGCGACCGGTCGCGGTTTGCCGATGCGCGCAGCCGGATGAATCTGTCGCCATTGGGTGCGGCCGCGTTGGCAGGCACCTCGTTTCCGATTGACCGTGATATGACGGCGCAGGCACTGGCTTTTGCCGCCCCGATGGCCAATTCGCTGGATGCCGTCAGCGACCGCGATTTTGCGCTGGAGTTTCTGGCCGCTGCCAGCATTTGCGCCATGCATCTAAGCCGGTTGGCCGAGGAATTGGTCATCTGGTCCACCGCCCAGTTCCGCTTTGTTCGCCTGTCGGATCGTTGGTCAACCGGGTCATCCATCATGCCGCAAAAGCGCAACCCGGATGCCGCCGAGTTGATCCGTGCCAAGGTGGGCCGAATCATGGGTGCCAATGTGGCGCTGATGATGGTGATGAAGGGCCTGCCGCTGACATATTCCAAGGACATGCAGGAAGATAAAGAGCAGGTGTTCGACGCCGCTGACAATCTGATGCTGGCTCTGGCCGCGATGGCAGGCATGATCGCCGATATGGTTCCCAATCGCGACGCCATGAAAGCTGCCGCCGGGGCCGGGTTTTCCACAGCGACCGATTTGGCCGATTGGTTGGTGCGCGAATTGGGATTGCCGTTTCGTGAGGCCCACCATGTGACAGGCGCGTTGGTCGCGTTGGCCGAGAAACAGGGTGTGGATTTGCCGGATTTGACCTTGGAGCAGATGCAATCCGTTCATCCAGCCATAAGGCCGGATGTGTTTGCGGTGCTGGGGGTTGAAAATTCGGTTCAAAGCCGGGTCAGTTATGGCGGCACCGCGCCGGCGAAGGTGCGCGCACAGGTGGCAAAGTGGAAAGAGGCTCTGGCATGAGGGTTCTGCTGGTTTTGTTGCTGTTGGCCGGATGTGGCGCAGACGACCCGCCGTTGGCCCCGTCGGGCGGATCGCAATCCATCGGCACGATCAGCACCCTGCCTGAGCCGCTATGAGCCCGGGATTTGTTTTCGCTGTCCGGGCCGGGCGTGTGGGCCGGTGCCTCCGGCGGGAGTATTTTTGCGACAAAGATAACCAAGAGTGAGCGATTGAAAGACCGGAATGGACCATTTTCTGTATCGTGACGGCCAGCTGTTTGCCGAAGATGTGCCGGTGGCCGAGATTGCCGCCGCTATTGGCACGCCGTTTTATGTTTACTCCAGCGCGACCCTGCTGCGCCATTACCGGCTGTTTGATGCCGCCCTGAGCGGGTTGCCGCATATGGTTTGTTTTGCGATGAAATCGCTGAGCAATATCGCGGTTCTTAAGCTGTTGGGTGATGCCGGTGCGGGCATGGATGTGGTGTCGGGCGGCGAATATCTGCGCGCCCGTGCCGCCGGTGTGCCGGGTGATCGCATCGTGTTTTCGGGCATTGGCAAGACCCGCGCCGAAATGCGTTTGGCCTTGGAGGGCGGTATTCGCCAGTTCAACGTCGAAAGCGAGCCCGAGATGGTGGTGCTGGACGAGGTGGCTCGGTCGCTGGGGTTGGTGGCCCCGATCACGGTCCGGGTGAACCCGGATGTCGATGCAAAAACCCATGCCAAGATTGCCACCGGCAAGTCAGAGAATAAGTTTGGCATTCCGATTGCAAGGGCGCGCGAGGTTTATGCTCTGGCGGCCCGGCTGAGTGGCCTGAAGGTGATCGGGATAGATGTGCATATCGGGTCGCAGCTGACCGACCTTGCCCCGTTTGAACAAGCCTATCTGAAAGTGGCCGAATTGACCGGGGTCTTGCGCGCCGATGGTCATACGATCAGCCGTCTGGATCTGGGTGGCGGCTTGGGCATTCCCTACACCCGCGGCAACGAAGCCCCGCCGCTGCCGCAAGAGTATGGCGCGCTGATCAAGCGCACGGTCGGCCATCTGGGATGCGAGATCGAGATTGAACCCGGTCGCCTGATTTCGGGCAATGCGGGTCTGCTGGTAAGCCGCGTGATCTATGTGAAATCCGGCGAGGGCCGGGATTTCCTGATCCTTGACGGCGCGATGAATGACCTGATCCGCCCGGCGATGTATGATGCCCATCACGATATCATTCCGGTGCTGGAACCCCGCGCCGGGGTCGAGCAGCGCCCCTATGACATTGTCGGCCCGGTCTGCGAAAGCGGCGATACCTTTGCCAAAGGCCGGATGATGCCCCCGGTCAAGGCGGATGATCTGGTCGCGTTCCGCTCTGCCGGGGCTTATGGCGCGGTGATGGCCAGCGAGTATAATTCCCGGCCCCTGGTCCCCGAAGTGCTGGTGCAAGCCGATCAATTCGCGGTTATTCGCGCAAGACCCACCTATGATGAAATGATTTCGCGCGATACCATACCGGAATGGCTATAGCGCGCCTACATCATACCCAAGAATAAGGAGAGGGCTGCTGACCGACACCCAACAGTTTCTGCCACATCTGAAACGCCCGGTTCTGTTGACCCGTGCCGGGATGGTGGCTGAGCGCGCCGCGCGGGCGTTTTGGCCGCTGTGGGTTGCGCTTGCCCTGATTCTGGCCCCCCTGCTGATGGGCTGGCACGATCTGATGTCGCTGGAGCTGTTCTGGGGTTTTGCTGTTCTGGCAACGCTGGGACTTGGGCTGACGGCATTCTGGGGTCTGCGCCGGTTTCGCTGGCCGGGCAGGGCCGAGGCTGTGGCCCGTGTGGACGCCTCCCTGCGTGGCCGCCCGATTGCGGCTTTGGCGGATACGCAGGCGATTGGCGCCGCTGATCCCGCGTCCCAGGCGGTCTGGCAGGCGCATCTGGACCGGATGGCCGCCCGCACCCGCGCGGCGCGGATGGTCGAGCCTGATCTGAAGCTATCGGCGCGCGACCCGTTTGGTCTGCGCTATATTGCGCTGTTGTGTTTTATCGTGGCCCTGCTGTTCGGATCGCTTTGGCGCGTCGGATCGGTTGTAGAAATGGGTCCCGGCGGAGAGCAGATTTTGGCCACTGGCCCGGTCTGGGAAGGCTGGATCGAACCGCCCGCCTATACCGGCAAGCCGTCGATCTATCTGGCGGATGTGCCGCCGGGGAACTTGTCAGTGCCACAGGGCAGCAAAGTGACCTTGCGCCTGTATGCCGACGTGGGCGTGCTGACTGTGGCCGAGACCGTATCCGGCCGCACTGGCGAACTGGGAAGTGCCAGTGCCGCGCAACAGAGTTTTGCGATCATTCAGGGTGGATCGCTGGCGATCAATGGCGAGGGTGGGGCGGAATGGGCTGTCACCCTGATCCCCGATCTGCCGCCCAGTGTGTCGCTGAATGGCCCGGTTGCGGCCGATGCCGAAGGCCAGATGTCGCAGCCGTTCAAGGCCGCAGATGATTTCGGTGTGCAGGCCGGACAGGCCACCATTGCGCTGGATTTAGCTGCCGTTGACCGCCGCCATGGGTTGTCGGTCGATCCCGATGCCCGCGAGCCGATTGTGATTGATCTGCCAATGCCCTTTTCCGGTGACCGCGCCGCTTTTGAGGACGTGCTGGTCGAAAACTTTTCTGAACATCCCTTTGCCAATCTGCCGGTCACGGTCACCTTGCAGGTGACTGATGCCAGTGGACAAGTGACAGTGGCCGAACCCGGTCAGATGGTGTTGCCGGGCCGGCGGTTTTTCCAACCTGTCGCCCGCGCGGTGATTGAACAGCGCCGCGATTTGCTCTGGTCGCGTGCCAATGGCCGTCGTGTCAGTCAGATCCTCAAGGCCGTGTCGAACCACCCCGAGGATGTGTTTCCCAATGAGACCACCTATCTGCGCCTGCGCGTCACCCTGCGCAGTCTGGATACGATGCTGGACAATGGCCTTACCGTGGCCGGGCAAGACGAGATTGCTGCGGCGTTGTATGAACTGGCCGTGCAGCTTGAGGATGGCACCTTGGCCGATGCCCGCGAACGGCTGCGCCGCGCCCAGGAGCGCCTTTCCGAGGCGATGCGCAATGGGGCCTCGGATGCCGAAATTGCGGCTTTGATGCAAGAGTTGCGCGACGCGACCGATGACTATGTCCAGATGCTCGCCGATAACATGCAGCCCGGGCAGGACCAGACCGATACACCGCAATCCGCCCAACAGAACAATATGGAAGTGACGGCGGATGAGATTCAGGCCCTGATGGACCGTATCCAGCAGCTGATGGAAGAGGGCCGGATGGCCGAAGCTGCCGAACTGATGGACCAGTTGAACCAGCTGATGGAGAATTTGCAGGTCACCCAAGGGGAAGGCCAGGGCAATGGCCCCCGCACCCCCGGTCAGCAATCGATGCAGGATCTGCAGGATTCACTGCGTGAACAGCAGGACCTGACCGATGAGGCATTCCGCGACTTGCAGGATCAGTTCAATCCCGGCCAATCGGGGCCCGGCCAATCTGGCCAAGACCAACCTCAGGGCCAGCCCGGTCAGGACCCCGGCCAGCAGCCCGGTCAGCAAGGGCAGGATGGCCAACAGCCGGGCGATCAGCCGGGTCAGCAAGGTCAGGACGGCCAGCAGCCGGGTCAGCAAGGGCAAGACGGCCAGCAGGGCCAAGGCCAGGGGCAGGGCAGCAATAATGTGCCCGGCCAGCAGGATGGCAATGGCCAAGGCGGTGCAGGCGCGGATCAACAAGGCACTTTGGCCGACCGCCAGCAGGCCCTGCGCGATGAGTTGAACCGGCAGCGCGGCAATTTGCCCAATCTGAGTGGCGAACAGGCTGATGCAGCCGAGCAGTCACTTGAGCGGGCCGAGGGCGCGATGGATGGGGCCGAACAAGCCCTGCGCGACGGCGACATTGCCGGGGCGATTGATAATCAGGCCACCGCCATGGATGCCTTGCGCGAAGGTTTGCGCAGTCTGGGTCGGGCATTGGCCGAGAATGACGCGCAGAATCCGGGTGACGGCTCGCAAAATGGCGACGCGACAGCCCGGGTGGAACCGACCCGCCGCGATCCCTTGGGCCGCGAGATTGGCAATACCGGCCAAACCGGCAGTGATCAGAATATGTTGCAGGGCCAGGATATCTATCGCCGGGCCGAAGAACTGCTGGGCGAAATTCGCCGCCGCGCCGCGCAACAACAGCGCCCCGAGAGCGAACTGGATTACCTGCGCCGCCTGTTGGACCGGTTCGGGCGCGGGTTGCAGAACTAGACTTGCCGGGCCCCCGCCTTGTTTTGGCTATGGCGGTTTGCCTTCGATGTGAATCGCTCACCGCCTCGGCCGATCTCGCCCCGGCGAAGGCCGGGGCCGCGATGTTTTGACGAGAGTCATCGGGACCCCGGCCTTCGCCGGGGCGAGATCGGGGGGAATGCGTCGCATGAAACCCAAACCGCTTGTCTTATGACGATTCCAGTTTCCATGTGATGATGGAGGCACCGTCCGGCACCTTAGATATGCCGGACGGTGGCGGTGGTCGGTTCGCCACGCCTCGGCCCTGTCGGACAGGATCGGTTTGCGCAAGTTGGCTTACGTTGAATTTTCGGCCATACCCTGCCTTTTTGCCTGCCCCTTGACCTCCTGCTTAGCCTGATCCTGCCTGCCCGAACAAGGTTCGCAGCCTGGCATGGGCGGATGCTGTATCGCTTTTGGTCCGGCATGGCGCTAAAGAGGGCAAAATGCGGGCATGGTTGGTACAGGACATCTGCGGTGAGTGATACTTCGGCCCCTCGTTCGACGATCCGTCAAGGCCGGGTGGTGCCTCGGTTCGCGATGTCGATGACCAGCGTCAATATCGGGTTGGTGGCGATCCTGCTGTTGGCCGCGAATGGCGCGCTCTATCGGTTTGGGCCGATGACCGGGATTATCTGGAACGTGGCCACTGCAATCTGCGTGTTCTGGTTCATCCGCAGTCCAAGGGCGATGTCGAACCTGTTGGCGCAGCATTGGGCGCTGCTGCTGCTGCCACTGTTCGCGATCCTTTCGACAGTGTGGAGCGGGGCGCGGACCTATACTTTTTACGATTCCGTCCAGATGTTGTTCACCGCCATTATAAGCCTGCGGATTGTGAATGTGTTCACCACCCGGCAACTGATGATCGCCCTGATGATCAGCATGGGCGGGGCGACGATCCTGTCGGTGGCGAATATGCTGACGGGCGCGTTGCAGCCGGTTTATGAGGTGAACGGGGCGCTGCTGGGGATATTCACGCAAAAGAACAATTTCGCCAAAGCGGTGTTTTGGGGGGCGTTTGCCATTACGGCGCTGAGCCTGATGTATCGCCGGCCAATCATCGGGATCGTGGTTTCGGCGGTGACCTTTCCGCTGACGATCATGGCTTTGTCGAAGACCGGACAACTGGGCTATGGGTTTATTCCGGTGTTGTTGCTGCTGGCGGCGCTGCGCCGGCTGCCGATCAGCAGCCGGATTATGCTGCCTGCGCTGTTTGGGTTGACTCTGGCCGCACTCGCCGTGGTCTATACTGTCACGGGCGGCGCGCTGATCGGCGATTTCCTGATCCTGATGGGCAAGAGCCCGACCTTGACCGGGCGCACCGTCATCTGGGGTCTGGGGCTAGAGGTCTGGCGCGAGAATATGCTGGTGGGCATCGGGCTGAGCACATTCTGGAACAGCCCGGCCTATGCGGATGCGGTCAACTTTATTTCCGCCAATGTCGATGACGGCCTACAAGGGTTTCACAATGTCTATGTCGAATTCCTGGTCGCCTTTGGCATCATCGGCGGTGGCTATGTCATTGGGATGCTGGGGTTTACCTGGGCCCGCCTGCTGCGCGCCTATCTGGTCACCCGGTCGTTGGATGTGGCGATATGGTTGGCGATCATGACTGCGCTGATCGTGTTTGGCGGGTTCGAGGATTCATTTTCCAAGGCCCGGTCCGGTCATTT
>JANOMH010000586.1:0-4520 GCA_031420215.1 Rhodobacterales bacterium
TTGGCGCTTGGCCTGTTGGTCGGGCTGTCCACCGGCGGGGTGGCAATGATGATGGTTCTGGCCGCATCGGCCAGCTATATCGCGGTGCCTGCCGCCATGCGCGTGGCCCTGCCGCAGGCCAATCCGTCGATCTATCTGACGCTGTCGCTGGGGGTGACGTTCCCGTTTAACCTGACCCTTGGCATCCCGCTTTATATCGTCATCGCAGCAGCCGTGACCGGAGCCTGACCAGATGCAAACCCACACCGCCAAGCGCGTCGAGATTGTAATCGAGGCCCCGCTGGAACGCCGCCTGACCGAGGCCCTGACCGGCGCAGGGGTGACAGGTTTTACCGTCCTGCCGGTCCTTGGCGGATCTGGCCGATCAGGCCGGTGGAGCCGCGAGGGGCAAGTTGGCCGGGCGGGGGGCATGGTCGCGGTGATCTGCCTGATCCGGCCCGACCGGCTGGATGGGCTGCTTGATGCGGCTTTTGCCGTGGTTGATCGGCATATCGGTGTGGTCAGCGTCACCGATTGCCAGGTGCTGCGGGCCGAACGGTTCTGAACAACCGCCGCAGCTTTTAACCGCCCCGACCGGGCGGCTTTTGGTGATCACCGGATTGTCAGAAGCAATTCAGTGCTATCTGGCCTAGGTTCCCAGCCAATCAACCATTCAACTCCAAGGAAATTCCATGTCAAGTTTTTCACTGATGATACCCGTCGTTTTGATGGCCCTTGGCCTGACCCCCGCCTTTGCCGCCGATACCGCCCCCGATCCGGCGGCGATTTTGCAAGAGGCCCGCGCCTCGATTGATGCAGGCGACTATGCCGGGGCCATGGCCAGCCTGACCGAAGTCGTGGCCGCCGATCCAAAGAATGCCGACGCGCTGAACCTGCTCGGCTATGCCAGCCGGAAATCCGGTGATCTGACCAATGCCGCGTCCTATTACGAGGCGGCTCTGGCGATCAACCCCAGCCATTTTGGCGCGCTGGAGTATCAGGGCGAAATGTTCCTGATGACCGATCAGGCCGATGCGGCCAAAGCCAATCTGGCGAAGTTGGAGGCCGAATGCGCCCCTTGCGAGGAATATGACGATCTGGCCGCCGCTGTGGCCGCAGCCGGAGTGTAAGCCGACACATCCGGGCGGGCTGTTCGCCGCCCGGGTGTTTTCCCCTTATTGCAGGATGAAACCTGTGGGCCAGCCGATATAGCTTTGCAGCTTGATCTCCACAGTTTGGTCCACGCCGATCTCTGTATCCCAAGCCAGAATGCCGCGCTGATCCTCCAGATCGGTGATCGTGGCGGGCGGCGACGCAGTATAGGTGATCTGCAGATCCTCCTGTTCAGAATAGGGAACCTGATCAATCACCCGCAGCGGCCAGACCTTGCCCGTGAGGTTTTCGATCCGCAACACCGCTTCTTCGGAAATCTCATTGGACGAGGTGATGATCCCGGCCTCACCTTCCTGCCGGTTCGGCACAGTCCGGGTCAGTATCAGCCCATCCAAAGCACCAAAGCCCAACTCCGTCGTGTCGCCCGTCGCCACAAGTGGCAATTGCGCCGATCCGGTCAGCGCCCCGTCCAGAAACAGTTGCGCCGTGCCGGGCAGAATGGTTTCGGGCGTGGTGTTTTCGAATTCGGCCACCAGATAGGCCACGCTGTCGCGGGCCGGCACAGCGGTGGCCCGGACTGTCGGGGTAACGTCCAGCGTATCAAGCTCCAGCCGCAGCGCATCGACGCCGTTGCGGATATCGACAACCGGACCATAGGTGTAAACAACAGTTTGACCGACCATGCCGAAACTGGCCCTTGTAATCGTGGCACCTTGCAGACGGGCCATATCCGAGGATGGTTCGACGACTACCACCGGAGCTTCGATGGTTTCAGCAGCAAAGCCACCCGCCTCGCCTTCGGGCGGAAGGGTTGCCGGGTCATAGACGCTGCGCCGCCACGGATACAGCGTCGATGGGCTGCTCTGCCCCGATGGCCGCGCCGTCGACAGCGTCAAATCCACCCCCAGCCAATCCTCGCCCGAGTATTGCGCAATCACCACACCCCGGTCGATCACCAGAGCGGGCGCATCGCCGGTGGTCAGCCGCAGATCATAGACCGGATACCAACTGGCCTGATCGGTTTGGGTGGTCACCACAATCTGCCCCGGCCCGCCGGTGGTTTCCACGGTAAGGGTCAGGGCGGCAAAGCTGGCCCCCGCATTCTGCAACGCCGCCAAAGCCTGATAGGCCAGATCCAGCGCCTCTTGGTCGTTCTCCCGGTCGCGCTCCAGCGCCTGCGCCTCAGTCTCGGCAGTCAACCCGGCCTGCCGCGCGGCCAGCACTTCGGACCCGATCATCTGGGAAAGGGCGCGCAACTGGTCCAGCGATTGCGGCGTGAGCGGTTCAGTCCCCACGCCCGGCCCCAGATTGTGCAGAAACCCGACCTGTTCATTGGCCGCATCAATGCGCAACCGCACTGTTGCAATCGCCAGATCGCGGTCGCGCAAGACCGCCTCGAGCCGGTCGATCTCGGCTTGGGCCGCAATAATCTCGGGCGAGTCCTCCACCACAATCGCGGGCATCCGGTCAGTGGACAGGTTGAGCGCGCCAATGGTCAAGCCTTCCGATCCGGCCACGCGCAGGGTCTCGGCCATGGTGCCATAGGGCAGGTTCGGCACGATGATGTCATGCACCCCGGCGGGGGCGTCAAATTCCACCGTCCGGCTGACCGTGGCACCCCAGTTATACAAAGTGACCTGATCGACAGTGGCCGGGGCTTCGATGGTGTCGGCCAAGGCGGGAAAAGCGATCAGGGATAAGGCGAATGCCAAGCGCATGATGAACCTCCGTTTTCAATGAAAGCAGAGTTGTCCCCGGCGCAGCCAAAGGCAAGGGCCCATTCGTGCAGACTCAAATCAAGCCTGCAAAGAGGGCGATGACCGGCTTTTCCCCAAAGACCCTGCCGTCAGCAGGCTGAGAATGACCAAAGGCAACCCGATCCCGAACGAGGCCCTGATCCCCCAATGTTCGGCCACAAAGCCCAACAGGGGCGGGCCAAGCAGGAAGACGGTGAAAGAAATTTGCGCCAAAGCCGCGACATTGGTCGATGCGGCCCGGTCATGCCTTTGGGCTGCCGCCGACATCGCCAGCGGGAATATGACCGCCGTGCCCGCGCCCATCAGCGCAAAGCCGATCAGCGACAGCAGCAGCCCCGGGGCGGCGACCACCAGCACACAGCCCGCCAGCAATACACCCAGCATTGCGCGGGCCACATTGGCGGGCGAGGACCGGTCGACAAAGCCATCGGCAAAGAACCGGGTTGTGGCCTGACTGAACGCAAAGGCCGCCACCACGAAACCCTGCATGAATGGCGTCGCGCCGAACACATCGCGCATATAGATGGCGGACCAGTCCATGCTGCCGCCCTCCAGCAACATCGCGCTGACAGTGACGGCCACCAGCACCATGATCGCTGCCGTCGGCGTGGCAAAACGCGGTGGCTTTTCGGCGCTGGTATTGGGGCGCGGTGGCGAAGGGACATAGTCCGACAGGCACAGATAAACCCCCGCCAGCGCAATCGGCACACAGAGCGCCAGATGCCATTGCGGCGACACACCGAGCTGCGCCATCGCCGCCCCGAACAGCCCCGCCGAAAAGAACCCGATGGACCAGAACGCATGGGCGCGGTTCATGATCCGGTAGCCCAGCATATGCTCGGTCCGGTCGGCTTCAAGGTTCAGCATGATCTCGATCGAGCCGACGGTCAGGCCGACCGGGATCAGCAGCAGGAACAGGGCCAGCGGCGTGGCGGCATGCACCGCAATCGCATAAAGCAGGGCCAGAAGTGGGATTGCGGCGATCAGCGCGGCCTTGAACCCGATCCGTTCAAGCAGCGGCGTGGCAAAAGTCAGCGCCACCAGCGTGCCCACCGGCGCCCCGATCAACCCAAACCCCAGCTGCCCCTCCGATACCCCCATCGCCTGCTGCACATCCGGCATCCGCGGAAAGATACTGCCCATGGCAAACGAGTAAATCGCAAACCCGGCAAAGACCCGCCGGGCGGGGTTCAGGTATCGGGGCATATCGGGGCTTTCGGGGTGGTTGGATGATGCGGGCAGGTAAAGCGGTTTGGGGCGGGTTTGGCAAGGGTGGGGGTTGTGCAGGGGGACGGGGATGGGTGATGTTGGGCGGGGTGGGGTTGGTAGGGAGCCGGGGATGAGTGTCAGCCACGACGCTTATGCGGTTGCAGTGGGGATGATTGGGCAGGCGCGGGTCAGACCGACGCGCCTGATCTGAGACGCCTACAGATCCAACCGCCCCTGTGACTTGGTATCCTCTTCCCGTGCGGCCCGCTTGAAGCTGTCCTGGCGCAGGGCGGGCAGTTTCACCGCCCTGTCGCGCAATGCCATGGCCTGTTCAATCGTTACGATCTGAATGCGCGGGACCGATCCGGCGTAGCCCGGCAGTTCGTATTGCCCGGCCCCCGCCGCCTCGGTAATCATTGGGCGTGATGGCTCGGTCAGGGTCAGGAACACGCCGATGGCGGC
>JANOMH010000587.1:0-9475 GCA_031420215.1 Rhodobacterales bacterium
GACCTCGACTACACCGGGCTCGATGCCGAAACCCCTGCCCATATCACCCCCGCCTATGACGGCATGACCCTCACCTTCCCGTGCTGACCGCGCATTTTCGGAGTTGCCCAAATACTCCCGCGCGGCGCGCACCCCTCCCCCAGACAGGCCCCACCGCATATGACCGCACTCACCTCTGTCATCCTGCCGGTCTTCCTCGTGATCGGTTTTGGCTATCTGGCGGTCTGGCAGAAATATCTGTCAGACGAGGCGATCGACGGGTTGATGAAATTCGCCCAGGGTTTCGCCGTGCCCTGCTTGCTCTACAGGGGGATCGTCGATCTGGACCTGTCCGCCAACCTCAACCCCGGCCTGCTGATCAGCTTTTACGGCGGGGCTTTGGCAGGGTTCTTCGCCGGACTATTCGGGGCGCGCCACTTCTTCCACCGGTCATGGGAGGATGCGGTCGCCATCGGCTTTTGCGGCCTGTTCTCCAACTCGCTCCTGCTCGGCCTGCCGATCACCGAACGGGCCTACGGCGACGGCGCGCTCGAGGCGAACTACGCGATCATCGCCTTTCACGCACCGTTTTGTTACGCGGTCGGGATCACCGCGATGGAGATCGCCCGTGCGCATGGCACGGCTTTCAGCCAAATCCCTGCCAAAATCGGCAAAGCCCTGTTCAGCAACGCCCTGATCATCGGGATCAGTTTGGGCTTCATCGCCAATCTGGCCCATATCCCACAGCCAGCCGTCCTGACCGATGCGCTGAACCTGATCACCAAAGCCGCCCTGCCCGCCGCCCTGTTCGGCCTTGGAGGGGTGCTTTACCGCTACCGGCCCGAAGGCGACATGCGCACGATCCTGTTCGTCTGCTTTCTATCCCTGATCCTGCATCCGGCCATCACCTGGGGGCTGGGCTGGGCGTTCGGGCTGCCGATCAACACCTTTCGGTCGGCGATTGTCACCGCCGCGATGGCCCCCGGCGTCAACGCCTATCTGTTCGCCAACCTCTACGGCAATGCCAAACGGGTCGCCGCGTCATCGGTGCTGATCGGCACAGCGGCCTGCCTGTTCACGGCGGCATTCTGGCTGATCATTTTGCCGTAGGGTGGGTGAAACCCACGCGTCAGGACGCCGACAACCCGCGCAACCGCTCTGACCTTCGGCGGAGGATTTCCAAGGTCGCCAGCAGCAGCACCGAGATTGCCACCAGCACTACGGCGGCGGCCAGTATCGTTGGACTGATCTGCTCGCGCAATCCGGTAAACATCTGCCATGGCAGGGTTTTTTGGCCAGCAGCGCCCAGAAACAGCACCACCACCACTTCGTCAAACGAGGTGATGAAGGCAAACAATGCCCCCGAAATCACACCGGG
Source organism: Rhodobacterales bacterium (assembly GCA_031420215.1). Classification (GTDB taxonomy): domain Bacteria; phylum Pseudomonadota; class Alphaproteobacteria; order Rhodobacterales; family Rhodobacteraceae; genus JANOMH01. The sequence continues at coordinate 1,358 of JANOMH010000587.1, forward strand.
CAGGATCAGTGGCATCTGCACCCGGAAAAACGTGGTTACCGGGTTTGCGCCCATGCTGGCGGCGGCGCGGGTCAGCGACCGGTCAAACCCAACCAGCGTCGCCGTCACCGTGATGATGACAAAAGGAACACCCAGCACGGCATGGGCAAAGACCACGCCCCAAAAGGTGCCTTGCAACCCGATCCGCGAGTAAAAGAAATACATCCCCGCCGCCGAAATGATCAGCGGCACGATCATCGGCGAAATCAGGATCGCCATGATCGCGCGCTTGAATGGCACATGCGACTGACTCAGTCCGATGGCGGCAAGGGTTCCCAAAGACACAGAAATGATCGTCGCCACCGGCGCAATCTTCAGCGAATTCCACAAAGGCCCCTGCCAATCCGGATTGGTAAAGAAATCCGCGAAATGCTTGGTGGAATAGCCCGCCGGGTCCAACCGCAACATAGCAGGCGTAAAGGTAAAGAAATCCTGCGCGTTGAACGCCAGCGGAATGATGATCAGGATCGGGGCGATCAGGAAAAAGAAGATCAGCCCGCAGATGATGCGAAAGGCATAATACCAGACCCGCTGTCCAGTTGTGGCGTAAATCGGCAAAGCCATATCTCAGCCCCCCAGCTTTACGTTGTCAATGCCGACCAGCCGGTCATAGGCCCAATACAGCGCGAGGACCAGAACCAGCAATATCGCCCCCAAAGCGGCGGCCAATCCCCAGTTCAGCGAGGTGCCGATGTGATGCGCAATCCGGTTCGATATGAACACCCCCTTATTGCCGCCCACCAGTTCCGGCGTGATGTAATACCCAATAGCCAGAATAAACACCAGAATCGACCCCGCCCCAATCCCCGGCACAGATTGCGGGAAATACACCCGCCAGAACGCAGTCCAGTTCGTCGCGCCCAACGACTTGGCTGCGCGCAGATATGTCGGCGGTATCCCCTTCATCACCGAATACAACGGCAATATCATGAACGGCATCAGAATATGGGTCATCGCAATAATCGTGCCGGTCTGATTGTTGATCATCACCAGCCGGTTGCCATCGCCCACCAATCCGGCCCAGACCAGCAGATCATTGATCACACCCTGCTGCTGCAGCAGTACTTTCCATGCCGATGTGCGGACCAAAAGCGAGGTCCAGAATGGCAACAAAACCAATATCATCAGCAAGTTAGCCGTTCTGTTTGGCAGGTTCGCCAACAGCCATGCGACGGGATAACCCAGCACAATACAGGTCGCCGTAATGGTGACCGACAGGATGATCGTGCGAATGAACAGCCTGATATAAATCCGCTCCTCTGCCGGGCGCATTTCAATCCCATCCGCGCCAATTTGCATATCGACTGCATTCAGGAAATAGCCTGCGGTATAAGACCCACCATAATTGCGCAATGCCTGCCACAGGCCCGGCTCGGCCCATGCCGGATCATCATCCAGAAACGCTTGCCTTAAATCCAGCGATCGAAACCCCGCCGCATCAACTGCCGGAAATCCGGCCGGGGGCGCAGCTGCCGTCAAATCCCGATACAAGGCCGCATAAACAAAATCGCCCAAATCCTTTTGCAGCGGATCATCTTCCTTAACCTCGACAATCACCCGGACCCAGCTGTCATAAGCGCTCGCCGTTTGCGGCAAACCTGCCCGGATCACCGGATCGGCCATCCACACGGCCCATTGCACCGGATCAGCCAATGCCGGATCAGCCGCCGCGAATTGATCAGCATAAATATCCGTGCCGAATTTCGCCACCGCCCTGCCGCCGCCGCGAAACAGCGACGACGCACCGCCATATTCGTAATTCAGCCGCGTGCCCAGCCGGGTATGCGCCTTGAACTCCTCTGCCACCACCAGATCGGTGTAAAGCGCGGCATAGACTGGCTCTTGCGGCACATCCGCGCCATTCCATTCCTGCAAAGCCACCAAAGTCCGGGGCAATGTCTCGGCCACCATCTGATTTTCAACCGACCGGAACAGCATATCGCCAATCGGGGCGACAAAGCTGATCATCACGAACAGCAACAACGGCGCAATCAGCATCAGCGCCCGCAGCTTTTGCCGACGCAATGCCCGGTTCAGACTGGCGCGCAGCGGTTGGCCATCGGCGGATAAAACAAGGTCAGTCATCATCATCTCTCATAGAAGTCGGGCATAGAAAACGGGCGGGACCATGACAGCCCCGCCCAATTTTAACTACTGCGCCAACCAGGCTTGGAACTTGGCATCGACTTCGTCGGAATTGTCAGCCCACCATTCGATGTTGTTGACCAGGAAATTGGTCTGGTTCGCCGGATTGGTCGGCATGTGCTGCGCCATGTCGATGCCCAGCGTGGCATGCATCCCCACCAGCGGTTGCGATGACGTACGCGCCGGACCATAGGAGATGTATTTCGCCTGATCAGCCAACCGCTGCGTATCGGTGGCGAAGTTCAGGAAATGCATGACGCGGTTTGTGCGCGCTTCGTCCAGACCAGTGGGCACAACCCAGCCGTCAAAATCGAACACCTGCCAGTCCCAGAGCATCGACACCGGCACTTTTTGCTCTTCAATCACCGAGAACAGGCGGCCGTTATAGGTGCTGCCCATGACCACTTCGTTATCGGCCAGCAATTGCGGTGTTTCAGCGCCAGCCGACCACCAGATTACCGAATCCTTGATCGTGTCGAGCTTGGCCAAGGCCCGCTCCACGCCGCCTTCGGACGACAGCACGTCATAAAGATCGGCCTGAGCGACGCCATCACACAACAGTGCCCATTCGAGGTTCTTTTTCGGACGGCTTTCCAGCGCGCGCATCCCGGGGAAGGTGGTGGTGTCGAAAATCGCGCACAGGCTGTCTGGCACTGCGCCATTCCATGCGGCCACATCGTTGCGATAGCCAAACGTGGTCGAGAAAACGATCTGCGGGATAAAGCAGTCGTTGATCAGCGATGGGCCAAAGTCGGCGGTGGGCGTCGACCCATCGTCACCGGGGGCCAGAGCGGCGTCAAAGTCGATTTCCACGGCCAGCCCTTCGTCGCAGGCGCGCTGGCCATCCGGGCCTTCGACGTCGACCAGATCATAGGTCATATTGCCGGCCTCTTGGGCGGCCCGCATTTTCGCGATGCCCTCGTTGGCACCCTCGTCCCAGGTGATGGTCACGCCGGTTGCAGCGGCATAGGGTTCGGCATAAGCGGCCAGCTGCGATGCCTGATAGGCCCCGCCCCAGGACATCAACACCATTGAATCGGAACAGTTTTCGCAATCCGGCATACCGTGGCTTTCGGCATTTGCGATCATGCCGAACATTGGCGTGAACGACAGGGCAGTGGCCCCAAGCAGTGTCATCAGTTTCATCGATCGTCTCCTATTGTGGTTGTCGTTAAGGTAAAACTAAGTGGCGTCCAGCGCCCGGCAATCGTCGGGCAGCCAGCCGATATCAATCATCGTGCCGGGGGTCAGGCGAACCTGATCAGGGGCATTGCGGGTCTTGATGATAAAGTCATCCTTGCCCGCCACGCGCAGGCGGGTGCGGAAAATGTCGCCCATATAGATGAACTCCAGCACCTCGGCCCGCAGGGTATGCACCCCGTCGCGCAGGCGGCGCTTGTCAATTTCGACCCGTTCGGGGCGGATCGAAACCTTGGTCCGCTCGCCGACTTTCGTCACATTGACAGGCTTGGCGTCAATCTCGTCACCAGAGTCGAGTTTTACGACACAGGTGTCGGATCCCATCTGGGTGACGGTGCCGAGCATAGTGTTATTTTCACCGATGAACTGTGCGACGAAACTGTTGGCCGGGGCCTCGTATAGTTCATCCGGGGCCGCGAGTTGCTGGATCTTGCCATCGTTGAATACCGCGACCCGGTCTGACATGGTCAGCGCCTCGGTCTGGTCGTGCGTGACGTAAACCACTGTAATTCCAAGGTTATCAGCAATGTGCTTGATCTCGAACTGCATGTGTTCGCGCAATTGCTTGTCCAGCGCGCCAAGCGGTTCATCCATCAGCACCAGTTCGGGTTCAAAAACCAATGCCCGGGCCAAAGCCACGCGCTGCTGTTGGCCACCTGACAATTGCGCCGGGCGACGGCCACCAAATGACCCCATCTGCACCATATCCAGCGCCCGCTTCACCTTGGCCTCACGCTCCGACTTGCCGATCTTGCGGACCTCTAACGGAAACGACAGGTTTTCGGCCACCGACATATGCGGGAACAGGGCGTAGTTCTGAAACACCATGCCGATGCCGCGTTTGTGCGGCGGGATGTTGTTGATCGGCTTGCCCGCAAGGCGGATATCGCCATGGGTCGCAGTTTCAAACCCGGCCAGCATCATCAGGCAGGTGGTCTTGCCCGATCCGGACGGGCCGAGCATGGTCAGAAATTCGCCCTTGGGCAGCGACAGGTTCAGGTCTTTGACGACCAGCGTGACCCCATCATAGCTTTTCTGGACCCGTTCGAATTCAACGAACGCGTCCGAAGTCGTCGCATTGGCCAATATGGCACTCCCTGGCGTCCCGGCGGGTTATCCCGCGCTTTTCATCTGCGAACTAAAGCGAAGTCGCGCCCAAGATGCAACCGTCTTGGGCCGAAATCGGGCATGTTTGCGATAACACGCAACAAATAGCCGCCAGCCCCGCCAGATCAGGGAAACCTGCCCGCGATTTTGGCGTGATCAGAACAATCTCCCTTCACCGCTGTCTTTGATCATCAGGGTCAGACAAGACCGCCGACCGGGGAAAGCCGCGTAGATCATTGCGCAAGTCGCCCATGCGCAAAACGGGCCGGGCCGTCGGGCCAAATCCCAGCGCCGCCCCCAGTGTGGCCACACCCGGAAATGCCCGGATCAGCGCCAACAGCGCCGCCTCGTCCAGCATCGCCAGCCCCCAGCTGCCGGGATAAAAGCTTTCGCTGGGGACCCCGTTGGACCAAATGATCTGGTGATGCGCAAACATCAGATGGACATAGGTCACTGCCATTGCCCCTTTGGCCACCCGCGCCTGCCCGCCGTTCAACCGGGCAAGATGGGCGGCCCGCGCCAGCGCCTCGGCCCCTTGATGCCGGACCAGCAACCCATGTTGCGGCGAGACCAGCAATTGCCGGTCCGAGCCGGTAAAGGCGGGGGTCAGACGCACCGGGAGCAGACGCGGGGCGGCCATCAGATCAAGCATGCCGATCTGGCGCTGTGCCGTCCAGACCACCGGCTGAATGCCATTGTCCATGGTGACCACGGTATCTCCGGGACGTAAATGCTGCACCGGAACCTCGCCGCGGGGGGTCAGGATCATCGTGCCCGCGGTAAAGCAGGGAATCCCCGCCGCATGCATTTGTTGCGCCGATGACATCTGTGCTGGCGACACGCCCTGCAGGACAAGCGTCTCGCCCTGGGGAAAGGTCAGTTTGGCATTGCCAAAACCATCATCCGTAACGACCACATCCCAGGCCGTAACGGGGTTTCCGTTGGAATCCTGCAAGTCAGACACGTCGATCCGGTCGTCGTAGTAGCCATCCGAATCTGTGTCGGCCAGGCTGAAATCGGTGACGATATCGGCCCCGCCGAACCGGTCCAGATCGACAATATCGCGGCCCGCCCCGGTGGTCAGGGTGTCATTGCCAGCCCCGCCATCCAGCGTATCGTTGCCGTCCCCGCCACCCAAACTGTCATTGCCCAGATCGCCGGACAGCGTGTCATTGCCACTGTCCCCGGCAAGGGTGTCGTTCCCGTCGCCACCGCCAAGCGAATCGTCGCCCAGACCGCCGGAAAGTGTGTCGTTCCCGCCGCCGCCAAATAGGGTGTCAGCACCGTCACCACCAAAAACACTGTCATTGCCGGTCCCGGCAGTCACCGCGTCATTGCCGGTCCCGGCATAGACCAGATCATTGCCATCACCACCTTCGAGGACATCATTGCCCGAACCGCCATAGATGCTGTCCTGGCCGGAACCGCCGTAAATCGAGTTGCTGCCACTGCCGCCGGTCAGCGTATCATTGCCGCCATTGCCCAGGATCGTCCGGTCAGCACCCGAGGCACTGGCGTTGATCGTGTCGCCCTGCTCGGTGCCCGACACCCCTTCGATCTGGCTGAAGCTGCCGGTGGCACCGCTGCCGGAATAGGCATAGCTGCCCGCCTCGCTGCCGGTAAAGGTGACGCTGATGCTTTGGGTCCCCGAAGTGTTGCCAAATGCGATGGCGTCATTGTCATTGCCGCCTTCGCCGCCAAAGATGGTGTCGGTGTTATGGTCATTGCTGACCATGAACCAGTCGGCCCCATCGCCGCCATACAAGGTGTCGGCACCAACGCCGCCCGACAGCGTGTCATTGCCGGCATCGCCATAGAGGGTGTCTTTGTCGAGACCGCCATAAACGGTGTCATTGCCATCGCCACCATAAAACTTATCATCGCCGGCGCTGTCCGTGCCGGTGCTGCCAAGGCTATCGTCGCCGCTGCCGCCATAGCCGGTGTCACTGCCCGAACCGCCAAAGACCGTGTCATTGCCGGCATCGCCAAACAGCGTGTCACTGCCAGACCCGCCATACATTGTATCGTTGCCAGCACCTGCTGACATCAGGTCATCGTCGTTGCCGCCATAGAGCACGTCATTGCCGGTGCCGCCATCCAGCGTATCTTTGCCGCCGCCGCCGCTCAGCGTGTCATTGTCGGCCCCGCCATACAGATTGTTGTCGCCCGACCCGCCGGTCAGGGTGTCATTGCCGCCGTTTCCATACAGGTCCATATCTTTGGAATCGGCGCTGGCGTTCAGGCTATCGTTATATTCCGTGCCAGACAGATTCTGGATATTCGAAAAATTGCCCTGGCCGCTGGTGCCGTCGAAATCGTAAGTGCCGTCCCTGTCGCCGGTCATCGTCACCGTCACACCCTGGTTTGATGTGGCATGCGAAAACCGGATCGTATCGTCGCCGCTACCGCCAAAGATCGAGTCGACATTGTGATCGTCGCCAATCAGAATAACGTCATCGCCATCGCCGCCATACAGCGTGTCATTGCCCGCCCCGGACGACAGTGTGTCATTGCCGTCATCGCCATGCAGCGCGTCATTGCCGGTGCCGCCAAACAGCGTGTCATTGCCCTTGCCGCCATACAGAGTGTCATGCCCTGCGGCGCCGGACATTGTGTCATTTCCGTCATTGCCATAGGCCGTGTCGTCCCCGCCATTGGCATTGACCACGTCACTGCCCGACCCGCCGTTCAGCGTATCGCCGCCTGAGGTTCCGGTGTAAGTTGTCATGTTGGATGATCCCGAGGCTCAAATATCTGGCCCCCCGGAAATAGATCAAAGCCTGAAAACAACGCGTAAACGCGCGCAGATCAAAGCGCAGGAAATTTAAGGCAAATCAGTCAGAAAGGTGCCGGGGTGATCCAGGTCACCTGATGGTGCGGATGAAAGGTAATGAATGCACCAGTCTTCGGGTATCACCGCTGCTCAGGAGTGAGCTAAAGCGGTTTGCCTTCGATGTGTTTCGCTCACCGCCTCGCCCGATCTCGCCCCGGCGAAGGCCGGGGCCTCGATGCTTTGATGAGAGCCATCGGGACCCCAGCCTTCGCCGGGGCGAGATCGGGGGGGAATGCGTCGCATCAAACCTAAACCGCTTTTAGCTGTTTGATCCCGGACTTTGATGGTGCAATCTTTTCCTTGGAATGGAAGGAGGCACTATGGGACAGATTCTTCACGGCAGCGCCACTACGACTGAGGCAATCCGTCGAGCAATACAAAATAGTGAAGCGAGCCTGAGAGCGCTTTCGGCGCGCTACGGGAGTGAGGCAGATCGGAAAACGATCCAGTGAATCGTTTTCCTGCCGAACCAGAAGACCGTGGCCAAGTGGCGCAAGCGGACGTCGGTTGCCGATATTCCGACTGGACCGAAGGATGCCAAATCCACGGTGCTGACGCGCGACGAGGAGGCGATCATCGTCGCGTTCCGGCGGCACACGCTATTGCCGCTGGACGATTGTCTCTATGCGCTCCAGCCGACGATGCCGCACCTAACGCGATCATCCCTGCACCGCTGTTTGCAGCGGCACGATATCAGCCGACTGCCCGAGGTCGATAGCGACAAGCCTGCGAAGAAGAAGTTCAAGGCCTACCCGCTCGGCTACTTGCACGTTGATATTGCTGAGGTTCAGACG
>JANOMH010000588.1:0-3360 GCA_031420215.1 Rhodobacterales bacterium
TGCCCGCGAAAGCGATGCCGTTGTGACGGCTCTTGAGGCGGTCTGTGCGCCAAACAAGATCAAGAAAATCCTGAAAGATTACGAGCCGATCAAGCGGATGGTCTATCAGGGCCAGGGGGCACGCGTGCGGGCGCTGTTTGATCAGTCCGACCTGCCCAAGAAGGACCAGCAAATCCGGGGCAAGATCAGGGCCGAAGGCTATTGGATGCGGTAGGGGGTAGATGGGAGAAACCTCACTTTGACCGCGCCAACCAATTTCAACTGCGGCAGACAAATCCACACTTCGCCCGGAATCAAGGCGCGGCACGCGCCGCCGGGCAGCGCCTGACCGCCCCCAAGGTCGGGCGCTTCTGTAGCAGCGGGACCTAGAAAATCTACAACAGTGGCGGCACCATAAAGCTCTGCAGAACCAGCAGTGCTGCGCCCAACCGGCGGTCAGGCGTTGCCCTCTTTCGGAATGCATACCTAACGGATCTCAGCGAATTTTGCCAAAAAGCGTCCACCCCCCTACCCCGCAAACAACCCGCCCGCATCCGCAAACCCCTTGATCTCGATCGGATTGCCCGATGGATCGCGGAAAAACATCGTCCATTGTTCACCGGGTTCGCCCTTGAACCGGACCTGCGGGGCCATGATGAAATCGGTCTGTTCTTCCTCTAACCGGCCCGCCAGCACAGTCCATTGATCCAGCGGCAAGACCACGCCAAAATGCGGCATCGGGACTTTGTGATCGCCAACCACACCCGTTTGAGCATTGGCAAAGGGTTCGCCCAGATGCAGGCTGATCTGGTGCCCAAAGAAATCGAAATCCACCCAGGTGGCGGTTGACCGCCCCTCGACCGCCCCCAACACACCGGCATAAAACGCCCGCGCCTGATCCAGATCGCGGACGTGATAGGCCAGATGAAATGGGGGTCGTTCAAGTCCTGGCATCGGCGGCACTCCAAATCGGATTGAGAAATCTTTGCCGTGCCCCTACTGATTTGTCCAACAACATTCCAACGGAGGACTTCACCATGACCACGCCTTACGGTTTTGATACCCTGCAAATCCACGCAGGTGCCCGGCCAGACCCCGCCACTGGTGCCCGGCAAACCCCGATCTACCAGACCACGGCCTATGTGTTCCGCGATGCGGATCACGCGGCGGCGTTGTTCAACCTGCAAGAGGTCGGCTACATCTATTCCCGCCTGACCAACCCGACCGTGGCCGTATTGCAGGAACGGATCGCGACGCTGGAGGGCGGCGTGGGTGCGGTTTGCTGTTCGTCCGGGCATGCCGCCCAGATCATGGCGCTGTTCCCGCTGATGGCACCGGGGCGCAATGTGGTCGCGTCCACCCGGCTCTATGGCGGGACGGTCCAGCAGTTCAGCAATACGATCCGCAAATTCGGCTGGTCGGCCAAATTCGTCGACTTCGACGATCTGGACGCACTGGCTGCGGCCATTGACGGCGACACCCGCGCGGTGTTCTGCGAAAGCATCGCCAACCCCGGCGGCTATATCACCGACCTGGATGCGGTGGCGAAAGTGTCCGATGCCGCTGGTATCCCACTGATCGTTGATAACACCAGCGCCACGCCTTACCTGTGCCGTCCGATTGAACATGGGGCGACGCTGGTGGTGCATTCGACCACCAAATACCTGACCGGCAATGGCACTGTCACCGGCGGGGCGATTGTGGATTCGGGCAAGTTCGACTGGTCCGCCACCGATAAATTCCCATCGCTCAGCGCGCCCGAACCGGCCTATCATGGCCTGAAGTTCCACGAAGTCCTCGGGCCGATGGCCTTTACTTTTCACGGCATCGCGGTCGGCCTGCGTGACCTGGGCATGACGATGAACCCGCAAGGGGCGCATTACACGCTGATGGGGATCGAGACGCTGTCCCTGCGGATGGAACGGCATGTCAGCAATACGATGACCGTGGCGAAATGGCTGGAAAACGACCCCCGCGTCGATTTCGTGACCTATGCCGGTCTGGCCTCATCGCCCTGGAACCACCGGGTCGCCAAGATTTGCCCCAAGGGCGCGGGCGGCTTGTTCACCTTTGCGGTCAAGGGCGGCTATGACAATTGTGTGAAACTTGTCAATAGCTTAGAGGTTTTCAGCCATGTGGCGAACCTTGGCGATACACGGTCGCTGGTGATCCACCCGGCCTCGACCACGCACCGGCAATTGCCGCCGGAAAAACTGGCCGCTGCCGGGGCGGCGCCGAATGTGGTGCGGCTGTCGATCGGGATCGAGGATGTAAAGGATATCATCGCCGATCTGGATCAGGCTTTGGCCAAGGCTGTGGCTTGACAACAAAAAGCCGCCGGTCCGCAATTGGTCCGGCGGCAATCATTTGAAATCACTGTATTAAAGCGAACCGCTCAAAGACTGTCTGCCTTAATCCGCAATCGCGTAAACCATCGTCACCATCGCCTGCAGGCTGACCTGACCGCCCGAGACCTGCACATCTGCACTGACCCCCTCCATCCGCGTGTCAAACATCGGCGCGGGGTTCACATAGGCACTTTGTTCGGTCAGGGTGATCAGCGCCCCAAGGCTGACGCCCGAAGCCTGGGCAAACAGGGCGGCACGTCCCTGGGCATCGGCCACGGCGCGTTTGCGGGCCTCGTCCATCGCCGGGCCGCGGTCGGCCAGATCAAAGCGAACCCCCGCCAGCCGGTTTGCCCCATCTTGCACCACGGCATCCAGCACACTGCCGACAGTGGCGATGTCGCTGACCCGAACCTCGACCATCGTGGTCGCGGTGTAGCCCACCACCTCAGGCGCACCGACGCTATCGTAACTGCTGTTGCTATAAACCGGGTCCAGGGTCAGCTGTCCGGTCTGAATATCAACGGCCGGAATCCCGGCGCTGGTCAGCCTCTCCATGACAGCGGTCATCGAGGCGGTCATCGCATCCATCGCGGCTCCGGCGGTCTCGGCCTGCTGGCTGACGCCCAGACTGACAAAGGCAAGATCGGGAACAGCCGCAACGATGCCTTCGCCAGTCACCGTGATCACCCGGTCTTGGGCAGTGCTTTGCGCAAAAGCGGCCAATGGCAGCGCCATCAGCGGGATCAGGAACAGGGGGGCAAGAAACAGACGCATCGGGATACTCCGGTAAATTGTTGTGACCTTCACAGTAATAGACGGACGGCGCATCCGGTTCCTTGGCAAGCCCACAAAAAATTGTTCAGGGGGTCGGCGGACATTCGCCCTGCAGCAAAACCGCGGCTTCGCGCAGGCGGTAGAGCGGGAATTCGACGTCAAATGCCTGGCCCGGCGCATCCGACGATTCAGGCGTGGTAAAACGGATGCTGACCTGCGTCGCCTGCCCTTGGGCCAAGGGGGTCAGAAACTGGTCGAT
>JANOMH010000589.1:0-3673 GCA_031420215.1 Rhodobacterales bacterium
GGTGGCGGTCGGCCTGAAAAACGCCATCGACTCGCTTGGAATTTCTGGTTTGACCGTCGACTACAATTCCGGGTCGCCCGGTCAGCTGACTTTTACCAATGCCGGAACCGTCGATCTGACGGTAGCGGCACAGTACAAGAACGCCGGGTCCGGCGGGCTTGCCACCATGTCGACCATCGACGTGTCCACCTCTGGCGGTGCCACCACGGCGCTTGGCAACATCGAAACCCTGATCACCATCGCAATCGACGCCTCGGCCTCGCTCGGTTCGTCGCAGTCGCGTTTGGGCGCCCAGGCAGAGTTCATTTCGAAACTGTCCGACGCCCTTAAAACCGGGATCGGCATCATGGTCGATGCCGACATGGAAGAAGCCTCGGCCCGTCTGCAGGCTCTGCAGGTCCAGCAACAGCTGGGTGTACAGTCGCTGTCGATTGCGAATCAGGCCCCGCAGTCGATCCTGTCGCTGTTCCGGTAAGGCAATTGGCGGGGGTGTCCCTGGGCATCCCCGCTGCTGCTTGCCACACGCGGCAAAGCGCGCGTGATACTGCCATTTTGTCCCGAAAGGACACATCGTGAACGTGATAGAACAAGCACGCCAGGCTTACGCCCCGGCGAATACCCACCTGCGCACGGACCGGTCGACCGAGTTGCAGGTTTTCAGCCAGACCACCTCTCGCCTGCGCATGGCTGCCACCGCTACTCCCTTTGACTTTTCGTGCCTTGCTGCCGCTTTGCACGAAAACCGCCGGCTCTGGACCCTGCTTGCCGCCGATGTGGCCGATGACGACAACGGGCTGTCGCCGGACTTGCGGGCGCAAATCTTTTATTTGGCCGAATTCACCGCCTATCACAGCCGCAAGGTCCTGAAGGGCGAGGCGACGGTCGAAGCTTTGGTCGATATCAATCTGGCCATCATGCGCGGCCTTTCAGGTCAAAGCGGATTGTGCGGTCTTGGTGGCCAAACAACTGAAAGCGGGGTACTCTGATGTCTGGACTTGTCCTCAAACTCGGCCCCAAAGAGCGGGTGTTGGTCAACGGTGCGGTGATTGAAAACGGTGACCGGCGGTCACGCTTGTCAATCCTGACCCCCAACGCAAATATCCTGCGGCTGCGCGATGCGATCCGCCCGGACGAGGTGAATACCCCGGTCCGGCGGGTCTGCTATATCGCCCAACTGGTCCTGTCAGGCGATGCCACCGAAGAAGACGCACGATTCCAGCTGCTGCGCGGAATCGAGCAACTCAGTCAGGTTTTGTGCGACAGCGACAGCCGCACCCAGCTGTCAGATGCCACCGACGCAGTGATCGCCGGCGACTTCTACCGCGCCCTGAAACGGTTGCGTGCCTTGATCCCGCGTGAGGAAAGGCTGCTGGCTGCAGCCCCGCGCCTGTCATGACCTACCAGCCGGTCCTGCCCCTGTCTGGGTATTCCGGCTGGCGTTTTCTGCAACGCACGCTGGATACGCAGACCAAGGCCTTTACCCAAAGCCCCGAGATCAAGCGTGCGACCGACTATTTCAAGGATAATATCGGCAAGGTCCGCACCGCCGACGACCTGATGAAGGACCGCCGCCTGCTCGACGTGGCGCTCAAGGCGTTCGGGTTGGATGATGATATCAACAACAAAGCCTTCATCCGCAAAGTATTGGCCGAGGGCACGCTGAAGGATACGGCCTTTGCCAACCGCCTGTCCGACAAGCGGTATACCGAATTCGCCCGGGTCTTTGGCTTTGGCGATCTGGGCGCACGTACCGGACTAGCCACATTTCCCGATGCGATCATCAACCGGTTCAATTCGCGGCAGTTCGAAAAGGCAGTGGGCGAGCAAAGCAGTGAAATGCGCCTGGCGTTGAATGTCAGCACCGGGGTCAAGGATGTGTTGGCCAATAGCTCTACAAGTACCGGCCAATGGTTAGGGGTGATGGGCAGCGCGCCGCTGCGCGAGGTGTTCCAAACCGCTTTGGGATTCTCAAGCAGCTTTGGTCAGGTCGATCTGGACCAACAACTGACCGCGTTCAAATCCCGGGCCAGAAGCGTCTTTGGTACGGATGATTTGAAAACCTTCGCTGACCCGGCCGCGCAGGACAAACTGATCCGGCTGTATATGGTCCGGTCCGAGGCCGCGGCATCCTCTGGTTCATCCCCCGCATCCCGCGCCCTAAGCCTGCTACAGAACGGGCGCTGATCCAAAGTAAGGTGGGTCTTGACCCACCACCCCCTGCCCATTGTCCGAAAACCGGCGTAACATTCGCGCTATGGATTCTGAGGTAAACATGCTGGCCCTGCTGGAATGGCAGGTCGCCTTGGGCGCGGATGAGGCTATCGGTGATGAGCCGGTCGATCGCTATGCGCTGTCTGGTGACCTTTCCCGGACGGCCCCGATGGCCCCGATGGCCCCGATCAGCCCATCGACCGCCTTTGTCGCCCCAATCGCCGTTTCCCCTGGGGCGGCCCTGGCCACGGCTGTAGCCGAGGCGCGCAGACTGGCCGCTGGGGCGGCTGATCTGGCTGAACTGGCTGCAGTGATGGCAGCCTATCCCCATTGTGACCTGCGACAGGGTGCCCGCAATCTGGTATTTTCCGATGGTTTGCCCTCAGCGCGGGTGATGATTATCGGCGAAGCGCCGGGGCGCGAGGAAGATATCGAAGGCCGCCCGTTTGTGGGCAAGGCCGGGCAGCTTTTGGACCGGATGTTGGCGGCGATCGGCTTGTCCCGCGCGGCCACTGATGCTGAACAAGCCGTATATATCACCAATATTCTGCCATGGCGGCCCCCGTCGGACCGGCCCCCCGGACCCAGTGAAATTGCCATGCTCCTGCCGTTCATGGAACGGCACATTGCGCTGGCGAATCCCGCCTTCATCATCCTGATGGGCAATAGCCCCTGTCAGGCCCTTTTGGGCCGTAGCGGGATTTCCAGGTTGCGCGGCGGTTGGACCGAGGTTTTGCTAAAGCCCGCTTTACCGATGGTCCACCCGGCCTATCTGCTGCGCACGCCCTTGGCCAAGCGCGACGCCTGGGCGGATTTGCTGGCGTTGAAAAGCAGGCTGTCACCATGAGAATCGCGCTTTTTGCCCTGCTTATCCTGGCCACCGCTGCACGGTCTGAGCCGTGGATCGACGACGCGCTTTTGATGCAGCAACATGCAGATGACGTGGTCACGCGCACCGATGCCAATGGGCGGCTCGTTCGCACCCTCAGCTTAGCCGAGGGATTAACCGTGACCTGCACCGATGATGGTTGCCATGGCATGGATATGCAGGACCAAACCGGGTGCCTGATGCTGATTCTGCACGAATTGCGCAATATCAGTCAGGCTTGCCCACGCCAGATATCAGGCGATCAGCAAGGCGGGCTGGACCGGGTCTACAATCACATTGGCACGTTTGTGGCCGCGAATGCCGTGCCGGTCACCGATTGGTCCAGTTTGCGGGCGCTGATGGACGCCGGAATGCCAGCTGCGGCGATGACCGATGCGGAATGTGCAGCGTTCGCAGGCCCACAAAGCGATGCAATCCGCATGATGCAGGCTTTGACCGACAGTGCAGCGCTGGCCCAACTGGAAAACCATGTGCCCACGCCCCGTCTGCCCGTCGCAAACCCCTGCCTGTGACCCAATGATCGTAGACCCCCTCACCCTGCTGGCCTTTGTCCCCGCCGGGCTGGCGCTGAAC
>JANOMH010000590.1:0-3608 GCA_031420215.1 Rhodobacterales bacterium
TGTGCCAGCCAGACCGCCTATCGTGCTTGCTCGGATTGCAAGTCGATTGAGGCCTGTGAAATCCGGCCGGTTCTGATGGCGGTACGCGATACCACCGCCTTGCTGCTGGAAGGTATGTCACTGGCCGAGGCTGTCGGTGCCAAGAAGATTTCCTTTATCTGACAAGTGATTACGTTTCTCTTGCCATTGTCGGGTCGGCAGAGAACAGCCGCTGTTCCTATTTTACTAATTACATACCGGAATACTGTGTAATACTCCGATGGCGAGATGATTCGCGTAAGTACGGAGAGTCTGATGGAAGATAGTTTTCTGCTTTTTCTGGCGGTTGGTTTTCTGGCTCAGCTGGTCGACGGGGCTCTGGGCATGGCTTACGGCGTAATTTCCTCGACGGTTCTGCTCTCCTTTGGGATTGCGCCTGCGGTGGCTTCCGCAACTGTGCATGGCGCCGAAGTGTTTACGACCGCTGCGTCGGCCGGGTCGCACATCTGGAACCGAAATGTGAATTGGGCTCTGTTCCGGGTCCTCGCTCCGGCAGGGATCATCGGCGGACTGGCCGGGACTTATGTGCTGACCTCAGTTGATGCCACGATGTTCAAGCCATTCGTGGCGGCCTATCTGGCCCTGATGGGGGTCTATATTCTGTATCGCGCGTTTCGCAGTCCGGCGACTGTCGCCTATCATCCCAACAAGGTTATCATTCCTATGGGGGTTGTCGGCGGGGCGATGGATGCGATGGGCGGTGGCGGTTGGGGCCCAGTTGTGACCACCGGGTTGGTCGGCACAGGCGGGGCCCCGCGCGAGATGATCGGCACCGTGAACACGGTCGAATTCTTTCTGACAGTTGCCGTGTCCGCTGCGTTTCTGACTGCTCTGCTGACCGGCCATTGGCAGAATGCCGAAGGGCTGGCTGACCACGCCTGGGCGGTTGTCGGACTGATCATCGGCGGTGTGGCGGCTGCCCCATTGGCTGGCTACGTCACCCGTATTCTGCCGCAGCATCAGCTGATGATTTTGGTCGGCGTGTTGATTTCGCTGGTTGCCAGCTATCAGATCTGGCGTTTGCTCTGAGCTGATCCAAGGGGGAAGGATGCGGTGGCGGGGTATCTGTCCCAAGATGGGTGTTCTGCGACTGCTACCCTTGAATTCCCCGGCCCAACCCCGTATGTCGCGCCGATACGCAAAGGATAACTCATGGCCCGCACCAATCCCATCCAGTTCATTCAGCAAGTCCGGTCCGAGGTCTCCAAGGTCGTCTGGCCGACCCGGCGCGAGGTTTTGCTGACCACGCTGATGGTGCTGGTGATGGCCACTGTGCTGGCGATCTTTTTCTCGCTGGTCGATTTTGGTATCCGCACGGCGCTGGAGGCTGTGCTTTCAGGCTTTGGATCTTAGGCAGGAAAAGCTGACCGCAAGCCCTTGATATTGGGGCCTGTGGGCGGTAAGAGCCGCAAACTTCCCGGAATGGCGTGCGGCGAATCAAGTTGCGCGCCGCTTTTTATTTCGGGATGATGGGTGGTTAGCACCCTGATAAATATAGAATTTCTGGCCGAATGGCCGGATGTGGCAAGGTGACGGGCAAGATGGCGAAGCGGTGGTATTCGGTTTCTGTTCTCTCGAACTTCGAGAAGAAGATTGCCGAACAGATCAGGACCAAGGTCATCGAGCAGGGGCTTGAGGCCCAGATCGACGAAGTCATGGTGCCGACTGAAGAAGTGATCGAGATCCGGCGCGGCAAGAAAGTCCAGGCCGAGCGCCGTTTTATGCCCGGCTATGTGCTGGTCCATATGGAGATGTCGGACGAGGGCTATCACCTGATTTCCCAGATCAACCGCGTCACCGGCTTTCTGGGCCCCCAAGGCCGACCGATGCCGATGCGTGATGCCGAAGTGACCGCGATTCTGGGCCGTGTGGCCGAGGGCGAAGACAGCCCGCGCACCTTGATCCACTTTGAGATCGGCGAGCGCGTCAAAGTGTCCGACGGTCCGTTCGAGGATTTCGACGGCATGGTCGAGGAAGTGGACGAAGACAACCAGCGCCTCAAGGTGATGGTGTCGATCTTTGGCCGGGCCACCCCGGTTGAGCTGGAATTCACTCAGGTCTCGAAACAGAGCTGAGCGGACGGCCCCCGATGATGGGGGTCCGTGGGAGGAAATGGGGACGCGATCCCCTGACCCGGACCACGCAACACAGAAGACCAAAGGGCGCGCCCCAAGGTCGTTGGTAGGATGGGCAATATGCCCATCATTGAACAAGGAGAGCCTTCATGGCCAAGAAAGTCATTGGGTCGCTGAAGCTGCAGGTGAAAGCCGGCCAAGCGAACCCGTCCCCGCCCGTCGGCCCCGCATTGGGTCAGCGCGGCATCAACATCATGGAATTCTGCAAGGCGTTCAACGCCAGGACTGCGGATGCTGAACCCGGTGCGCCGACCCCGGTGATCATCACCTATTATCAGGACAAGTCGTTCACTTTGGATATCAAGACGTCTCCGGCGTCGTTTTATCTGAAGAAGGCTGCTGGTCTGAAGCCGGTCGGCAAGCGCAACCGCCCCAAAGCATCGGTCAAGCCGGGCAAGGAAATTGCCGGTTCGGTGACTTTGGCGCAGGTGCGTGAGATCGCTTTGGCGAAAATGCGCGACCTGAATGCCATCGACATCGAAGGCGCTATGCAAACCATCATCGGCTCTGCAAAGTCGATGGGTATCGAGGTGAAGGGGTAATCATGGCCAAGCTTGGAAAACGTACCCGTTCGGCCCGCGACGCATTCGTCGGCAAAATGAACCTGAAAGTCGCCGAAGCTGTCGCCTTGGTCAAAGCCAATGCGACCGCGAAATTCGACGAAACCGTCGAGATTGCGATGAACCTGGGTGTTGACCCGCGTCACGCCGACCAGATGGTCCGTGGCACGGTGAACCTGCCCAATGGCACCGGCAAAGTCGTCCGCGTCGCCGTGTTTGCCCGGGGTGCCAAGGCGGATGAAGCCAAAGCTGCTGGTGCGGATATTGTCGGCGCAGAGGATTTGATGGAGGCCATTCAGGGCGGCAAGATCGACTTTGATCGCTGCATTGCCACCCCTGACATGATGCCGATCGTTGGCCGCCTGGGCAAGATCCTCGGTCCGCGCAACCTGATGCCGAACCCGAAAATTGGCACCGTGACCATGGATGTCGCCAAAGCTGTGACCGAGGCCAAAGGTGGTCAGGTCCAGTTCAAGGCCGAAAAGGCCGGCGTCATTCATGCCGGGATCGGCAAGGCGTCGTTTGATGCCAAGAAGTTGGAAGAAAACATTCTGGCGTTTGTCGATGCCGTCTCCAAGGCCCGTCCGACCGGCGCCAAGGGCACCTATATGAAAAAGATCGCCATCAGCTCGACCATGGGGCCGGGCGTATCTTTGGATTTGTCGTCCGCGACGGGGAATTGATTACGGCGGGCAAATTGCCCGCCAAAGATGGGCAAATTGCCCATCCTACAATTGGCGGGCCACAAACCCGTCAATGACAGGGCCTTAAACGGCCCTGTCCTGTCCGAGACGGAGGGTGGGCGGAAACGCCGTTAAATCCTTCCTGAGATGGGAAACGAGAACAAGATTTCCGGGTTTGGCCAATGGCCTCT
>JANOMH010000591.1:0-5459 GCA_031420215.1 Rhodobacterales bacterium
AGGGCGGCGCTGATGACACGCGGTTTTGCGGAAATGCAGCGGCTTGCCGCAGCTTTGGGGGCGGACCCCGACACTCTGGTCGGGCTGTCGGGGCTTGGCGATCTGGTCCTGACCTGCTCCTCGGCGCAATCGCGCAACTACCGCTACGGGCTGTGTCTGGGACGATCCGAACCTTTCGACCAAACCCTGACCGTGGAAGGGGTCGCCACCGCCAAAGCAGTCACTAATTTGGCGCAGAAGCTGAATATCGATATGCCAATCAGCGCAATTGTGGCGGCTCTGGTTAGCGGCCAGATGACTGTGCCCCAAGCGATGACCACCCTTCTGACCCGTCCATTGAAAGAGGAGTAACAGATGCGTTTTGCCCTGATGACCCGCGATAAGCCCGGCGCTTTGCAAATCCGGCTTGATACCAGAACTGCCCATCTGGATTACATCAAAGCCACCGGCGCAGTTGAAATGGCCGGACCGCTGATCGACGAAGCCGAACAAATGTGCGGCTCGCTGATCATTCTGGACCTGCCGGATATGGCAACAGCGCAGGCTTGGGCTGACAATGACCCCTATGCCAAAGCCGGACTTTTTGGGACAGTGACACTCAGCGCATGGAAAAAGGTAATCGGCTGATGGCCACCTGGCTGTTCAAATCCGAACCGGACGTCTTTGGCTGGCCCGACCAGCTGGCCCTTGGGGCCACCGGCGGGCCATGGCATGGGATCCGGAACTATCAGGCGCGCAACAATATGCGCCTAATGCAGGTCGGCGATCAGGGGTTTTTCTATCACTCCAACATCGGCCGCGAAATCGTCGGCATTGTCGAGGTGATCAGCCCCATTCACCCCGACAGCACCACCGACGACCCGCGCTGGGATTGCGTCGAAGTGCGGGGCTTGCGGGGGCTGGGCCGTCCGGTAAAGCTGGAGCAGATCAAATCCGACCCGCGCCTTGCCAATATGGTGCTGGTTAAAAATTCCCGTCTGTCGGTTCAGCCGGTCACGGCGGACGAATGGCGGATTGTCTGTGAACTGGGCGAATTGTAAGATCCGGCGCATCAGCCGTGGCTGATATAAAAACAGGGAGGGGAAAGTAAATGGAGTATCTCGCAGTTCTGGCCGCGACTATCGCGGCCTATGCGTTCGGGGCGGTCTGGTATATCGCCCTGTCAAAACGATGGATTGCCGCCGCAGGCATTCCAGTTGACGCCACCGGTAAACCACAAGGCAATGGCGATCCGATGCCTTTTGTCATCGGTTTTGTCTGTGTCCTGCTGGTTGCTGGCATGACCCGGCACATCTTTATCCAAGCACAGATGGACACATTGAGCGAAGGGTTCATGGGGGGCATTGGCCTGGGCGCGTTCATCATTACGCCATGGCTGCTGATGTGCTACACCTATGCAGCGCGGCCATTAATGCTGTCCCTGATCGACGGGGCCTATGCGATAGTCGGCTGCACGATCATCGGCGTGGTGCTGACGCTGTTCTGATCTGTCGTCTGGTCGGGGATTTGAAAATAAAAGGGGGCCCCGACGGATCAGGACCCCCCTCTCACCCGCGTACTCCCACACGCGAACTTGAAACTCTGGGTCCGGCCGTCCTAGCCTTCGTAACTTTATTACTGCGGCGGAGACTGATTCTCCTAGCGGCAAGCGCGGCGCATTCTATTCAAATCCACCGCGCCACCGCAGAGATCAGCCGTAGATCTTTTCTTTGCCGAAATGCATGGTCAGCATGTAATAGATCACCGCGCGATACTTGTTGCGCTCTGCCTTGCCATACACCTCGATCACCGATTGGATCGCCGCCATCAGCTCCGGCCCGTCCTTGAGGCCCAGCTTCTTGACCAAAAAGTTGTTTTTCACGGTCTCCAGCTCGGTCGCCTGACTGCCCGCCACGGTCGAGGCATCCCGATCATAGACCGAAGGGCCACAGCCAATCGTCACTTTGCGCAGCAAGTCCATGTCCGGCGTCATTTTGCATTTCTTTTGCAGATCATCCGCATACAGCGCGATCAACTCGTCTCTCTTTCCCATCGGTCCGTCCCTATTGTAAGTGCCTGGCCTGTCATCGGCCTGTTCTGCAGCGCCGGATTGCACCGGTGCTCCGTGTGACAATAGGGCGGTTACGGCAAACCGGTAAAGAAAAATCGGGGAAAAACGGGCACCTGCTCTCCCCTTGGGCAAAGACTGGCCAGCATACAAACGCGCAGCCATCGGGCCTGCGCGCTTGTCAGTGATCAGTAGCGGTAATGCTCGTTCTTGAACGGGCCTTCGATTGCCACGCCGATGTAGTCGGCCTGATCCTTTTTCAACTCGGTCAGCTTGACCCCGATCCGCTTGAGGTGCAGGCGAGCGACCTTTTCATCCAGCGCTTTGGGCAGGATGTAGACGCCGGGTTGGTATTCGGCCCCCTTGGTCCATAGCTCGATCTGCGCCAGCACCTGATTGGTAAAGCTGGCCGACATCACGAATGACGGGTGGCCGGTGCCATTGCCCAGGTTCAACAGCCGCCCTTCCGACAGCAGGATGATCTTGTTGCCCGAGGGCATCTCGATCATGTCGACCTGTTCCTTGATATTGGTCCATTTGTGGTTCTTCAGCGCGGCCACTTGGATTTCATTGTCGAAATGGCCGATATTGCCGACGATGGCCATGTTCTTCATCTCGCGTATATGCTCGATGCGGATCACGTCCTTGTTGCCGGTGGTGGTGACAAAGATGTCGGCGGTCTGCACCACATCCTCGAGCGTGGTGACCTGAAACCCGTCCATCGCGGCCTGCAGCGCACAGATCGGGTCCACCTCGGTCACGATCACCCGGGCCCCGGCCCCGCTCAGCGACGCGGCAGAGCCCTTGCCGACATCGCCATAACCGCAGACAACAGCGACTTTGCCGGCCATCATCGTATCGGTGGCGCGGCGGATGCCATCGACCAAGGACTCTTTGCAGCCATATTTATTGTCGAACTTCGACTTGGTCACCGAGTCGTTGACGTTGATCGCCGGGAACGGCAACTGCCCCTTTTTGTGCAGCTCATACAACCGATGCACGCCTGTCGTGGTCTCTTCCGACACACCCTTGATCGCGGCGCGCTGTTTGGTGAACCATCCGGGAGATGCTGCAAGGCGCTTTTTGATCTGCGCAAACAGGCAAACCTCTTCCTCGGAGGTCGGCACAGCGATCAGATCGGTTTCGCCTGCCTCAACCCGCGCGCCCATCAGGATATACAGGGTTGCATCGCCGCCATCGTCCAGAATCATGTTACAGGTCCCCTCGGGGAACATGAAAATCTTGTCGGTATAGGTCCAGTATTCCTCCAGTGTCTCGCCCTTGATCGCGAACACCGGGGTGCCACCGGCGGCAATCGCGGCGGCAGCATGGTCTTGGGTCGAGAAAATATTGCACGACGCCCAGCGGACATCGGCGCCCAACGCGGTCAGCGTTTCAATCAACGCGGCGGTCTGAATGGTCATGTGCAAAGACCCGGCAATCCGCGCGCCCCTGAGCGGCTTGGACAGGCCATATTCCTCGCGCAGGGCCATCAGCCCCGGCATTTCGGTTTCGGCGATATCAAGCTCTTTGCGGCCAAAAGCGGCAAGGGCGATGTCTTTGACGATATAATCTTTAGCCATTTGGCTGTGCTCCAAGATCCTGAATTCTGACCGGGCAGATAGCACTCAAACCCCCACTCGACAATGCTGCGACGTGATGCATAAGAATCGTTCGAAACAGGGGGGCACTCATGAAACAACCACGCGCATGGCAACGGATGCTCTCTGGCCGGATTCTTGACCTGCTGGACCCGACCCCGATGGATATTGAGATCGAGGATATTGCTCATGGGCTGGCCTTTGTCGCCCGCTGGAACGGACAGACGCGGGGCGACTATGCCTATTCAGTGGCCGAACACTCGCTGCTGGTCGAAGAGATTTTTGGCAAACTGAACCCGGACACCCCTGCCAAATGGCGGCTGGCTGCGCTGCTGCACGACGCCCCGGAATATGTGATCGGCGACATGATTTCACCGGTGAAATCGGCGGTCGGGCCGGGCTATGGGCTGCTGGACGAGCGGCTGACAGCGGCGGTGCATCTGCGGTTCGGGCTGCCATCCATCATTCCAGCACCGGTCAAAAAGCAAATCAAACAGGCCGACAAAATCTCGGCCTGGTTGGAAGCAACGCAAATCGCCGGATTCACCAAACCCGAAGCCGACAAGTTTTTCGGCGCACCGGACCCCACGCTTGCCCGCAGCCTGACCATTCGCCTGCGGCCGCCACTTGTGGTTCGGGCAGATTATACTGCCCGGCATTATGCCCTGTTGAAAGCCCTCTGAATGCCGCTGATCACCCGCCCTGCAGTGCCCACTGATGCGGCACAAATGACCGAACTTCTGAATGAAATCATCGCCATCGGCGGGACCACCGCGCATCAGCGCCCATTTGATGCCGACCGGATGCTGCACCACTACATCCAGCCCGTCCACCATATCAGCACCATCGTGGCCCTGCGAGACGGCGCCATTGTCGGATTTCAAATGCTGGTCTGGCCCAACCCAGTCGAAGGGCCGATGCCCGACCACTGGGGGTTCATCGGCAGTTTCGTCAAGATCGGGATCACTGGGCAAGGGATCGGGCGGGCCCTGTTCAGCGCTACATGCACCGCCGCCCGCGCCGCCGGTTGCCGGCATATAGACGCAACAATCCGGGCCGATAACGCCAGCGGTCTGCGGTTTTACAATGCCATGGGCTTCACCGACTACGACATCATCCGCGCCGCCCCATTGCGCGACGGGCGGCTGGTGGACCGGATCAGAAAGCGGTTTGATCTGCCATAAACTGTCCCCCAGCTTCTTTTGGCCCCAAATATCCCCGCCGGAGGCCCAGCCCAACCGCCCTCCCGCGCCGGCGAATGCATCCCGCCGCCGACATCCTTCACTTAGCAACAACCGAAACAATTACCCACGGCCATGTGACCGGCCTCACGCGGTCGTGGGCTGACTGTAACGTGATAATCCGGGCATGGTCCGGCACATGGATCTATTGCTTGGATATCTCGCGGGGCTGTTGACCCTGATAAACCCCTGCGTTTTGCCGGTGTTGCCCATTGTTCTGGCGACAGCTCTGCAAACCAGCCGCTGGGGGCCATTGGCGCTGGCCGCCGGGTTATGTTTGTCCTTCGTGATCGTCGGCATCGGCGTCACCGCCTTTGGCCGGGCCATCGGCCTGTCACCCGAGGATGTGGCCTATGCGGGGGCCGTCCTGATGGTCGCATTCGGCCTGACGCTGCTGGTGCCGCGCCTGTCCTTCACTTTCGCCTCTGCGACCGCCGGGGTCGCGGCCCGTGCCGATGCGGGCATCGATCAGATCGACCGCACCGCCCTGTCAGGGCAATTCTTTGCCGGCCTGCTGCTTGGCGTGGTCTGGGTGCCCTGCGTCGGGCCGACGCTGGGTGGGGCCATCGC
>JANOMH010000592.1:0-1971 GCA_031420215.1 Rhodobacterales bacterium
GAGGAACTGGCGGCCTTTGTGGAGCGGCGCAAGGCCGAGGGCGGGGCGCCTACGGATTTTTGAGGAGGGGGCAGCCGCCGCCTGATTTAGGGCGGTATGGGTTTTATGCGACGCATTCCCCCCGATCTCGCCCCGGCGAAGGCCGGGGTCCCGATGGCTCTCGTCAAAGCATCGAGGCCCCGGCCATCGCCGGGGCGAACGGGCGAGGCGGTGAGCGATTCACATCGAAGGCAAACCGCTTTAGTGCGCCGTTGCCGCCGCCGCATCGGGCGCAACTGGCAGCGCCTTTGCCGCAGCCGCCGCTTCTTCGGCCTCTTCGTCCCAGACAATCGGCTCGGGCTGGCGGACCAGCGCCAGTTTCAGCACTTCGGACACATGGCTAACCGGAATGATGGTCAACCCGGCCTTCACATTATCCGGGATCTCGGGCAGATCGCGGACATTTTCCTGCGGGATCAACACGGTAGTAATGCCGCCGCGCAGGGCGGCGAGTAGTTTTTCCTTGAGCCCGCCGATCGGCATCGCATTGCCGCGCAGTGACACTTCGCCGGTCATGGCGATGTCGCGGCGCACCGGGATCTGAGTCAGGACCGACACGATAGAGGTGACCATGGCAAGGCCCGCCGAGGGGCCGTCCTTGGGTGTGGCCCCGTCGGGGACGTGGACGTGGATGTCGATCTTGTCGAACTTGGTCGGCTTGACCCCGATTTGCGGGCTGATCGAACGGACATAGGATGCGGCGGCTTCGATACTTTCCTTCATCACATCGCCGAGCTTGCCGGTGGTCTTCATCCGGCCCTTGCCGGGCAGGCGCAGCGCTTCGATGTTCAAAAGCTCACCACCCACCGATGTCCAGGCCAGACCAGTAACGACGCCGACCTGATCTTCGGTTTCGGCCAGACCATAGCGGTATTTCGACACGCCCAGATAATCCGACAGATTATCGGGGGTGATGTCCACCTTGGTCACGGCTTTGCGCACGATTTTGGTCACGGCCTTGCGGGCGATTTTGGCCAATTCACGCTCAAGGTTCCGCACCCCGGCCTCGCGGGTATAGACCCGGACCATTTCGGTCAGGGCGGCATCGCTGATTTCGAACTCGCGCGGCTTTAGCCCATGGTTTTTCAAGACCTTGGGCAGCAGGTGATGCCGCGCAATTTCGCGCTTTTCATCCTCGGTATAGCCAGCCAGAGGGATAATTTCCATCCGGTCGAGCAGCGGGCCGGGCATGTTGTAGGAGTTCGCGGTCGTCAGGAACATCACGTTCGACAGGTCATACTCGACCTCAAGATAGTGGTCGATAAAGGTCGAGTTTTGTTCCGGATCCAACACCTCGAGCATTGCAGACGCCGGGTCGCCCCGGAAATCCTGGCCCATCTTGTCAATCTCATCCAACAAAATCAGCGGGTTGGTGGTTTTCGCCTTTTTCAGCGCCTGAATGATCTTGCCGGGCATAGAGCCGATATAGGTGCGCCGGTGACCGCGGATTTCGGATTCGTCACGCACACCGCCCAGCGAGATGCGGATGAACTCGCGCCCGGTGGCCTTGGCAACCGACTTACCCAGCGAGGTTTTGCCCACGCCGGGGGGGCCGACCAGACACATGATCGGGCCCTTCAGCTTTTGGCTGCGCTGCTGCACGGCCAGATATTCGACAATGCGTTCCTTGACCTTGTCGAGCCCAAAATGGTCATCATCCAGCACCTTCTGGGCCAGAGTCAGGTCTTTTTTCACGCGGGATTTCACGCCCCATGGCAAGCACAGGATCCAGTCGAGATAGTTGCGCACCACGGTCGCCTCGGCGCTCATCGGCGACATATTCTTCAGCTTCTTCAGCTCGGCATCGGCTTTTTCGCGGGCTTCCTTGCTCAGCTTGGTGGCGACAATCCGGGCTTCAAGTTCGGCCACTTCATTCTGGCCTTCTTCACCGTCGCCCAGTTCCTTCTGAATGGCCTTCATCTGCTCATTCAG
>JANOMH010000593.1:0-2113 GCA_031420215.1 Rhodobacterales bacterium
CTGACCCGCTGGGGCAGCACCCTGCACGACCGCTTCATGCTGCCGCATTTTGTCTGGATGGATTTTCTGGATGTGCTGGCCGACCTGAAGCAACATGGCTTTGATCTGTCCCCCGACTGGTTCACCGCACAATCGGAATTCAGCTTTCCCTTCTGCGGTGAAGTTACGGTCGAAGGCGTTACCTTAGAGTTAAGGCAAGCGCTTGAGCCGTGGCATGTGCTGGGCGAAACCGGGGCGATTGGCGGCACGGTGCGCTATACCGACAGCTCGGTCGAACGGCTTCAGGCCAAACTGAGCTGCGCTGATCCGGGGCGCTATCATGTCACCTGCAACCGCCGCAAACTGCCGCTGCAAACCGTATCCTCCGGCACCGCCGTCGCCGCTGTGCGGTTCAAAGCGTGGCAACCACCGCTGGCCCTGCATCCGGTGTTGCCGTTAAACGCCCCGTTGACCTTTGACATCTATGATACCTGGACGGGCCGCGCGATTGGCGGCTGCACTTATCACGTCAAACACCCCGGCGGGCGCAGTTATGAGACTTTTCCAGTCAATGGAAACGAGGCCGAGGCGCGGCGTTTGTCGCGGTTTGAACCGTTTGGCCACAGCCCGGGGGCCTATCAGCCAGTCCCAGAAACGCCGCATCCCGAATGCCCGATGACGCTCGACCTGCGCCGGCCACCGGGGCTCTAGACATGCCCCGGACCAAGGCCCGTGCGGGTCCCAGCCTGTTCGCCGATTACCGCCCCCTGCCGGGCGTGCCGGATGAACTGGTGGATGGCGCGGGCCGGATGCGCGCCGCGTGGGCAGGACTGATCGACCATTTGTCCAGCCTGACCCCCGCCCAGATCGCCCGCGATTTTGCCCGAGGCGACGGGCACCTGGCCGACGCTGGCGTGTTTTTCCGCAAATATGGCGATGACAGTCTGGCAGGCCGAGACTGGCCCTATTCCCCGGTCCCCATCGTGCTGCATGACAGCGAATGGGCCGAACTTGAGGCCGGGTTGATCCAGCGGGCCAATTTGCTGGAACAGGTGGTGGCCGATATCTATGGCCCCAATCAACTGGTGGCAGACGGACATTTGCCTGCCGCCTTGGTCGCGCAAAGCCCGGAATGGCTGCGCCCGATGGTTGGCGTCACCCCCCGGTCCGGCCATTTCCTGCATTTCGTCGGGTTCGAGATCGGGCGCGGCCCGGATGGGCGCTGGTGGGTGCTGTCGGACCGGACCGATGCCCCATCCGGAGCCGGCTTCGCGCTGGAGAACCGGGTTGCCACGACCAAGGTGTTCCCGGACCTGTACCGCGACAGCAATGTGCACCGGCTGGCCGGATTTTTCCGGTCATTCCGTGACACGCTGAACGGCTTGCGCCACGATCCGCACAGCAAAGTCGGCATCCTGACCCCCGGCCCGCTGACCGACACCTATTACGAACAGGCCTATATCGCCCGCTATCTTGGCATGGCCTTGCTGGAAGGCGAGGATCTGACCGTCGTCGACGGCGCGCTGAAAATCCGCACGGTGCAGGGGTTGGCCCCGGTCGATGTGCTGTGGCGGCGGATGGATGGGGTCTGGGCCGACCCGCTGGAACTGAACGAAACATCCGAACTGGGCACGCCGGGGCTGATGTCGGCCATTCGCGGCGGGCAGGTAACTATGGTCAATGCGCTGGGCGTAGGGATACTGGAATCACAGGCGTTGATGGCGTTTTTACCCAGTATTTCCAAGGTGCTGACCGGCAAGACGCTGATGTTGCCCAATGTCGCAACCTGGTGGTGCGGCGGGCCGGATGAACGCGAACATGTCGCGGCCAAGGCGCATAAAATGATCATCGGTCCGGCGATGGGCACCCGGATGCCCTATGAAACGAACGCGGTGCATGCTGTGGCGGGAACTCTGCACGGGGCCGACGATATGGACCTGCACGATTGGTTCAACGACAACGCGGACCAGTTGGTGGGCAAGGAAATCGTCACCCTGTCCACCACCCCGGTCTATGAAAACGGCGCGCTGGTGCCCCGCCCGATGACCATCCGGGTGTTTCTGGCCCGCACCGCGGATGGCTGGCAGGCGATGCCCGGCGGCTTTGGCCGTATCGGCAAGACGCAGGACAATGC
>JANOMH010000594.1:0-3151 GCA_031420215.1 Rhodobacterales bacterium
CATCCCGCGCCGCCATGTATCCGGCCATATGTGCGCGGTCAGTGACAAAGGCGTTGATCCGGATCACATCGGCGGGGCCCATGCCAGCCTCGGCCAAAATCGCCGCACAATTGGCAAAACACAGCTCCGCCTGCGCCCGCGCGCCGTCAGGCACGGTGCCATCCGCCGCCAATGCCAACTGCCCCGAGGTGACGGCCAATCGCGTACCACCGGGCACTTCGACGCCATGTGCGTAACGCGCAAAGGGCGGGCTGATCGAGGCGGGAGCGAGCATTTTCATAGGCTTCACCTTTGGCAAGTTTTCCCCGGCGGCAAGTTCCACGACAAGCCAGAGCAAAGAGATTTGCCCAATCTGCCTAAATCATTGACGTGCTTTCGCAAAGCCGTCTAGTTTTTACGCAACGCGGCGCGACGTTCGGGGGATTCTGGGCGCGCCACCTCGCCATGGACGGGCCGGGGACTACGTTTGAACAAAGAATCAATCAGGGGAGATGAAGAATGATCAAACAAACAATGGCTGCAACCAGTGCGCTGGCGCTGCTGGCGATGGGCACTGCGGCCATGGCCGAAAATATTCCGGTGACATTTGCGACCAACTGGGTCGCGCAGGCTGAACACGGCGGCTATTATCAGGCCGTGGCTGATGGCACCTATGCGGCCTGCGGCCTGCGGCCTTGACGTCACGATCATGCCGGGTGGTCCGCAGGTCAACAACCGCGCGCTGCTGCTGTCGGGGCAGATTGATTTCAACATGGGCGGCTCGACCCTTGATGCGCTAAGCGCGGTGCAAGAGGGCGTGCCGATCATCACTGTCGCCGCGACGTTCCAAAAGGATCCGCAGGTTATCATCACCCATCCGGGTGCGGCCGCGTCATTCGCCGAGCTGGCCAATCTGGACAAGATTCTGGTGTCCGACGGCGGCGTGCTGACCTTTTGGGCCTGGATGCTGAAAGCCTATCCGTTCAAGGCTGAACAGCGCGAGGTCTACACCTATAATGCCGCCCCGCTGATCGCCAATCCGACCTGGGGGATGCAGGGCTATCTGTCGTCCGAACCTTTTGCGGTCGAACAGGAAACCGGCGAAAAGTATGATGTCTGGCTGATCGCCGATGCGGGCTATAACGCCTATTCGACCACGATTGACACCATGGCCCAAACCATTGCCGACCGTCCCGAGGCAGTGAAATGCTTTGTCGATGGGTCCGCCATTGGCTGGTATAACTTCCTGTATCACGACAACACCGCCGCCGTGGCGATGATCAAGGCCGACAATCCCGATATGTCAGACGAGGCGATTGCCTATGCGATTGCGTCGATGAACGAGCATGGCATTGCTGATAGTGGCGATACCCTGACCATGGGCATTGGGGCGATGACCGATGCGCGGATGGAAGAGTTCTATAACGCCATGGTTGATGCAGGCGTGGTTGCTGCCGGGCTTGATTGGAAAGCGTCCTATACCCTGCAGTTTGTCAATCAAGGCGTGGGTCTTGACCTGCGCCCTGCCGGGTAAATCAGATCGTGCGGCGGGGATCAGTCCCCGCCGCGCTCTGGCAAAGTAAATGACAGATTTAGTTCACCGCACAACTTTGCCGCTTGGGCAGCGTCCCAACGTTCTGGAAATGGCGGGCATCGCCAAGGTCTTTAACGGCAATGTCACCGCCCTGAAAAACATGAGCCTGACCGTGAACGAAGGCGACTTCGTGTCGCTTCTGGGCCCGTCCGGCTGTGGCAAATCCACCGCCCTGCGCCTGATCGCGGGGCTGATGTCGCCCACCACGGGCCGGATTTTGTGGCAAGGCGGCAAGGCCAAGGGCGATATCGGCGTGGTGTTTCAGGAATCCACCTTGATGCCCTGGGCTACTGTGGCGCAGAATGTCTATCTGCCATTCCGGCTCCGCGGCCAATCCTATGCCAGCGTTAAGGACAAGATTGATGAGGCGCTTGAGCTGGTCGGGCTGGACAAATTCCCCGATGCCTACCCCCGCGAATTGTCCGGCGGAATGAAAATGCGGGTGTCCATCGCCCGCGCGCTTGTGACCAACCCGCGCCTGATCCTGATGGACGAACCCTTTGCTGCCCTTGATGAAATCACCCGGCAAAAGCTGAACAATGACCTCTTGGCGCTCAAATCCCAGATTGGCTGCACCGTCATCTTTGTCACCCATTCGGTGTTCGAAAGCGTGTTCCTGTCCGACCGGATCATTGTCATGGCCGCCCGACCGGGCCGCGTGGTCGAGGAGATTACCGTCGACGCCCCCTATCCCCGTGACATGGCGTTCCGGACCAGTGCCAACTATGCCGCCCATACTCAGGTCGTATCGCTGGCCCTGCTGCAAGCGATAGGAGAGGTCGCATGACGATCACGAATAACGCCCGCGCCCAAGAGGCGGCCGATGCTGCCGACGACGCCCGCGCCCGCGAACAGGTCTATGACGCCGAAGAGGCCCGCCGCGCCCGCAACCGTCAGATCGAAGGCGTCGCCCGCTGGCTGGTGCCCATCGCCGTGGTGCTGATGACGCTGTATTTGTGGAACTGGCTGGTCGTCGCCTATGAACTGCCACATTACATCCTGCCCAGTCCGGGCCGGGTGTGGGAGCAGTTCATTCTTGATCGTGAAATGCTGGGCCAATCGCTGTTGGTGACCCTGCGCATCACCGTCATGGCGCTTGGGGTCGCCGTGGCAGGCGGCGTCCTGCTTGCCATCCTGTTCAACCAAAGCCGCTTTGCCGAGCTGGTGTTCTATCCCTATGCCGTCATCCTGCAAGTCACCCCCATCGTGTCCATCGCGCCGCTGATCTTTATCTATGTGACTGAACCCACCATCCGGGTGCTGATCTGCGCCTGGCTGGTGGCGTTTTTCCCGATCCTGTCCAACACCACTCTGTGCCTGAAATCGACCGACCATAACCTGACCGACCTGTTCAGCATCTATGGCGCGAACCGCTGGCAGCGGCTGATCCGGCTGCAATTGCCTTCGGCTTTGCCGTACTTTTTGGGCGGCCTTCGGATTGCCGGGGGCCTTGCCCTGATCGGCGCGATTGTGGCCGAATATGTGGTCGGCACTGGCGGGGCCGGATCAGGGCTGGCGTTTCGGATACTCGAGGCGTCGTATCGCTTGAATATTCCACGCATGTTTGCCGCCCTTGGG
>JANOMH010000595.1:0-2510 GCA_031420215.1 Rhodobacterales bacterium
ATCGGACAGAAACCCGCAAACCCGGTCCCACAGCGCGCCAAACCCCTCGCCACCGGGGGCACGGGCGTAGAAATCGAGCATATCCTCTTCCTCGGTCATACCAGGCCAGCGGGCTAGGATTTCGGGACGGGTCAGACCGGCCCACAGGCCCACTTCGATCTCGCGCAGGCGCAGGTCAAAGATGGGTATGCGGTCAAAAGCTAATTTGGCCGTCGCCCGCGCCCGGCCAAGGGGCGAGCAATAAAGTTCATGCCCGGTCAGATCATAGCTCGCCAACAGCCCACCCATAGCACGGGCTTGCGCCTGCCCCAGATCGGTCAGATCGGAATCCAATGCGCCTTGCATCCGCCCCTCGCGGTTCCAGAAGGTTTCGCCATGGCGCAGGATGTAAAGCTCGGGACAGGGTTTCACGATGCTGGCCTATCCGACAGAAAGGCGAATGGTGGGTGATAAGGGATTCGAACCCCTGACATCTTCGATGTGAACGAAGCGCTCTACCACTGAGCTAATCACCCGCTGACCGGGGCTTTAGCGCGAGTTATCCGGCTCTGCAAGTGGCTCTGCAAGTGGCTCTGTGCCGCCCGAAAATTCGCCGGGGCCCTCGGGGATCAGTTGCAGCCGCAGCATCAGAATCTTGCCGCGCGGATGGGCCTTTTCGCGGGTGACTTTCAGTTTGCCCAAAGGCGGCAGAATGATTTCTTCGCCCTTTGACAATGCCTCGGCCAAAACAGCCAAGGTGGCATCAACGCCCGCTTTGGCATCCGCCTTGCGCAGGCCGGATTTTTCAATCGCCCGGTCCATGAAATCCTTTTTCTTCAGGATGCTGCGGGTTTTGATCGCAGGGGTATCGAAATCAGTGTCGTCCGTGTCAGAGGGCATGTTGGAACCTGCGTTTGTGTTGCCCGGACCCTATCCGCGGGGCAAACGGAATGCCACCAAAACCGCATCCCCGATCCGCAAGGGACGCGGGGGCACAGGACCGGCCCCCGGTGTTACGGTCAGACACAAAGTCGCCAGACCAAAGTCACAACTCGTTCGTGTTTGGTTTGTGATCGCGCCATTGGCCAAAGCTTTTACAATCTGGTCAGGCCATGCCCGGCGCAGATGTAAGAGTAACGAGGAGACACAAAGATGGCGACATCAAATTACGAGGGCTTCGTATTCCGGCTGTCCGGCGTAACCACCAGTTCCGGCGGCACAATTCCGACCGGAACCGGGTTGGAAAAGGTCATCCTGACCACCCGGGATCTGATCACCGGCACGACCGCCGCAGAACAACTGAACGATGCACAGGGGCTGCTCGGCAGCGAAAGTGCCACCTTTCAGATCAACGGTGCGGTGATCAGCAGTACCGCCCCGGTGTTCCGGGCCACCCTGCTGCATACCAATGCGGGCGATATCGCGGTTCTGGTCTTTACCATCGGCAATAACAGCTACGCGATAGCGGCGCCGGGCACCAATTTCGATACAGCGACCCAGCTTGTCGCGCCGTCATTGGTCAACACCCAGAGCGTGCCAATTGTGAACCCAATCAGCTATGGCCTGCTGCCAGAAGGGCAGAATACCTATACCGCCCAAGCTTTTAGCACGCAGGATTACGGCGGCCCCGCCGGTGGGTTGCCCGATTTCAGCGAAATCACGCCGGTCAATCTGTTCGATTCCGACCTGATCCGCGGCAACGGCGAACTCCAACGCATCGCCTATGTCGAAACGCTGTCCACGATCCAATTCAGCGATGGCACGGTGTTGGGCGGGGTCAAAACTTTGGAAGTTGGCGGATACAGCGGCTATGTCACCGCGCTCAGCTATCTGTTCGATCAGGCCAAACTGGCAGCCTCGGGGCATACATTGGCCGATGTGCGCGGGGTTTTGGGCAGCTTTGCCTTTGACCACGACCTGAATTGGGACGAGGCCGGGTTTACCTTTTCGGCAGGCCCGCCACCAGATGGCGGCGGCAATAATTTGCCCCCGCCTCCCCCGCTGCCACCGCCGCTGAATGTGATCAACGGCACATCGCGGGCCGATACTTTGAACGGGACCGCAGCCGCTGATGCGATCCGGGGATTTGATGGCAATGACCGGATGACTGGTCTTGGCGGCAACGATGTGTTCATCTTTGGCACTGACAGCCGCAGTGGGCGCAGGTCAACCGACACCATCACGGATTATCAGGTCGGGCACGATTTTGTCGGGCTGGAGGGGGGGGCCGGGGTCCGTTCCATCGTCGATAACGGCTCGGCGATTGTCATCACCTTGCTGGGCGATGGCGACCGGATTGTGATTGACGGGGCGGCGCTGAACGTCGCGGACATCCGGATTCTGGATAATCCTGTCAGCTTTGATCTGGTGTGATCAAGCGAATTGGGGCGCAGGAATGTCCCGCACCCCGGTTTATTTCAGACAAGCGGTTTGGGTTTTATGCGACGCATTCCCCCCGATCCCGCCCCAGCGAAGGCCGGGGTCCCGATGGCTCTCGTCAAAGCATCGAGGCCCCGGCCATCGCCGGGGCG
>JANOMH010000596.1:0-3379 GCA_031420215.1 Rhodobacterales bacterium
GCATCGAAATCGCACCGCGATCAGGCGACCGATGATTACATCGCCGGTTATGCGGTAAAGGATATGAAAAGTGCCGGGTCGTCGCTGAAATTCTGTCTGGTGGCGACGGGAGAGGCGGATTTATATCCCCGTCTGGGTCGCACCATGGAATGGGATACGGCTGCTGGTCATGCGGTCCTGTCCGGGGCAGGGGGGCGGGTGGTGCGGTTTGATGACCACACCCAGCTGACCTATGGCAAAGCCGGTTTCGAAAACCCGTTCTTTATCGCCTATGCCCCCGGCGTGGCGCTGACGGCGCTCTGATGGGTGGTTTTTGATGTCTGTGCTGATCGTTATTCCAGCCCGCTATGCGTCTTCGCGCTATCCGGGCAAACCTTTGGTCGCCCTGCGCGGCGCTTCGGGCGTGACCAAATCCCTGATCCGCCGGGCATGGGATGCCGCCATGCAGGTGCGCGGGGCGGATAGGGTGGTTGTTGCCACCGATGATGACCGGATCAGGGATGCCGCACAGGATTTCGGGGCAGAAGTCGTGATGACCTCGGTTGATTGCCAGAACGGCACCGAACGCTGTGCCGAGGCTTATGCAGCGCTTGGCGGTGCCTATGATATGGTTGTGAACCTGCAAGGGGACGCCCCGCTGACCCCGCCGTGGTTTGTCGAGGATCTGGTGGCGGGGTTGCGCGCGCATCCCACAGCGCAGGTCGCCACACCGGTCCTGAAAACCGAAGGAGCCGCACTGAACGGGTTTCTTGAAGATCGTCGTCACGGTCGTGTCGGCGGCACGACGGCGGTGTTCGGGGCTGATCACAATGCGCTATATTTCTCCAAGGAAGTGATTCCCTATACCGGCCAGACCTTTGGACCCACCGATGATACGCCGGTGTTTCACCATGTCGGCGTCTATGCCTATCGCCCCGTCGCGCTGACCGCCTATCCTGGCTGGCCCATGGGTCCGTTGGAACGGCTGGAGGGTCTGGAACAGTTGCGGTTTCTGGAACGTGGCGCGCCGGTTTTATGTGTCGAAGTCGACGCAAAAGGCCGTCAGTTCTGGGAGTTGAACAACCCCGCCGACGTGCCCCGGATCGAGGCGATGCTGGCGCAGATGGGCGTGAATTGACGGGACCTTGTGCCACTTCACAAAACATCCACGACTTTGGAGCAGAGTGGTGCTGGTCGAATCGATCAACAACCCTGCGCGATTCAACTTTAGGTTGCGTTGGCGACCGATTCGCACGCAGACAGGCTAAAAGCCGGTCAAGCTGGCAAAACCATGCTGATAAACTTTTATTGTGCTGAAACTTTCCCCAATTTTGCCATATCTTGGGTATTGTCTTGGAACCAGGGACTAAGATCGTTCGTTAGGAACGGCATCGAACAAGGAAAAGACGATGAAGAAGCGTGTGACCAAAGCTGTATTTCCAGTGGCCGGCATGGGGACAAGGTTCCTGCCCGCCACCAAATCTGTTCCCAAAGAAATCATGACGCTGGTCGATCGCCCCTTGATTCAATACGCGATTGACGAGGCACGGGCGGCGGGCATCAAAGAGTTCATCTTTGTCACCGCGCGCGGCAAATCCGCGCTTGAGGATTACTTTGACACCGCGCCCGAGCTTGAGGCGGCTTTGCGCAAAAGTGGCAAGGATGACCTGCTCGAAATTCTGAAAACCACCTATATGGACTCTGGAGCCATCGCCTATATCCGCCAGCACAAAGCGTTGGGTCTGGGCCACGCGGTCTGGTGCGCGCGGCGGCTGATCGGCAACGAACCCTTTGCCGTCATGTTGCCGGATGACGTGATTGCCGCCGAAAAGCCGTGTCTGCAACAGATGATCGAAGCCTATGAGGAAACTGGCGGCTGCATGGTCGCCGCGATGGAAGTGCCGCCCGAAAAAACCTCGTCCTACGGCATTCTGGATATCAAGGACGACATGGGTCAGATGGTTTCAGTCAAAGGCATGGTCGAAAAACCAGCCGCGGGCACTGCGCCATCCAACCTCGCCGTGATTGGCCGCTACATCCTGACGCCCAAGGTGCTGCAAAACCTCAATCACATCAAACCGACGGCTGGCGGCGAGCTGCAATTGACCGATGCGATTGCCGAGGAAATCAACAAAGGCCGCGAGGTTTATGGCTACCGCTTCCGGGGCGAACGGTTTGACTGCGGCTCCAAGGCTGGATTTTTGCAGGCGACCGTGTCGTTCGGGCTGGCCCGGCCTGATTTGCGCGAGGAACTGTCGCAATATCTGCACGAGCTCATGTCGCAACGCACGGCGGCACAATAGCGGCCTTGTCAGGCGGCTGTGATCGGTCCCATGTGAGGTCATGCAAACCGCAGCAGAGCTTTGGCTGACCTATAAACTGCGCTGGAAACGGCGCAGGCTTTTGTTCCGCGCCTTGCGAAAGCGTCGGCAGATCAAGCCGCTGTTTGACCGGACCAGTGCGATCCGCCCGACCGATATCATTGTCGCCTGCACGGTGCGGAACGAAATCATCCGGCTACCGTTTTTCCTGGCGCATTACCGCACCCTTGGGGTGAACCATTTTCTGTTCGTTGACAATGGCAGCGATGATGGCACGGCAGCGTATCTGGCGGCCCAACCTGATGTCTCGGTCTGGAGCACGACACACAGCTATAAGCTGTCCCGCTTTGGGATGGATTGGCTGACCTGGTTGCAGCTTCGGCATGCGCACGGGCATTGGTGCCTGACTGTAGATGCCGATGAAATCCTGATTTATCCGTATCATGACACCCGGCCCTTGCCTGCCCTGACCGCATGGCTGGACAGCGCGCAGGTCCGGTCGTTCGGCGCGCTGATGCTGGATATGTATCCCAAAGGGCCGCTGGAGACACACAGCTATGACCCAGGCCAGGACCCGTTTCAGACCCTGTGCTGGTTCGACAGCGGCAACTATGTGATCCAAAAGCAATCGGTGCTGCAACGGCTCTGGGTGCAGGGCGGCGTCCGGGCGCGGCTGTTTTTTGCAGACCGGCCAGAACGGGCCCCCACACTGAGCAAAGTGCCGCTGGTCAAATGGGACCGCCGCTATGCCTATGTCAGTTCCGCCCATTCCCTGCTGCCGCGCGATCTGAACCGGGTTTACGACGAAGCAGGGGGAGAGTTTGCCAGCGGCGTGCTGTTGCACAGCAAGTTCCTGCACTTTGTCGTCGCCAAATCAGCCGAGGAAAAGCAACGGCAGGAACATTTTGCCAATAGTTCCCACTATGACAGCTATTACGACAGCCTTATGCAAAGCCCGGATATGTGGTGCGTCAGGTCAAGCCGCTATCAAGGTTGGCGACAACTGGAGGCGATGGGACTGATGTCAAAAGGACAATGGTTGTGAAAAAACTTGCGTACTGTGGAGCAAACGGAAACAA
>JANOMH010000597.1:0-13194 GCA_031420215.1 Rhodobacterales bacterium
ACGCGCAACAAGAGCTCGCGGCCCGGCGTGTCGGGTGTCGCGATCTGTTCCAGCAGCCGCCCTTCGGCATCAGCATTGACGCGGACCCCGTCAATCCCGGCAAAGCGGTCGGACTGAACCGCACGCGCCGCCGCGACGCGGGCGGCCACCTCGGCGGAACTGTCGCCGGATTCGGGCAGGTCGAGGTCACGAAACGCGACGGGCGGCACTTCGACCCGCAGGTCGAACCGGTCCATCAGCGGGCCAGAGATGCGACCCATATACTCGTCGCCACAGACCGGCACCCGCGCACAAGCCCGGGCTGGATCGGTCAGATAGCCGCATTTGCAGGGGTTGGCCGCAGCCACCAGCATGAACCGGCAGGGGTAGCGGATATGCGCATTGGCCCGTGCCACCACCACTTCGCCGGTTTCTATCGGCTGGCGCAGGGTTTCGAGCACGGCGCGGGGGAATTCGGGGAATTCATCCATGAACAGCACGCCGTTATGCGCCAGGCTGATTTCGCCGGGCTTGGCCCCCCGCCCCCCGCCGACAATAGCCGCCATTGATGCCGTGTGATGCGGGTCGCGAAACGGCCTTGCCCGGCTGATCCCGCCTTCGTCGAGCAGCCCGGAGAGCGAATGGATCATCGATGTTTCCAGCGCCTCCACCGCAGTAAGTGGCGGCATGATCCCCGGAATCCGCGCCGCCAGCATGGATTTGCCGGACCCGGGCGAGCCGATCATCAGGATATGGTGCCGCCCGGCGGCGGCGATTTCCAGCGCCCGTTTCGCCCGTTCCTGCCCTTTGACATCGCGCAGATCCCGCGCGCCGGGGTCCAACCGCACTTCGCCCGGCAAAGAAGGCGAAATGGTCTGTTGGCCGGTGTAATGCCGGATCACCTCGGCCAACGTGGCTGCCCCGATAACCTCGGTCGCCCCGACCCAGGCTGCCTCGGCCCCGCAAGCCTTGGGGCAGAGCAGCATCCGTTCTTCCTGGGCCGCACACATCGCCGCTGGCAATGCCCCGATCACCGGGATCAGTTTGCCGCTGAGCGAGAGCTCGCCCAAAGCCACAGTTCGTTCAACCTCGTCCAGTGGCAGGATGTCGAGCGCCGCGAGCAGCGCCAAAGCGATCGGCAGGTCGAAATGCGACCCCTCTTTGGGTAAGTCGGCGGGCGACAGGTTGACGGTGATCCGTTTAGAGGGCAGCGCAATGGCCATCGAGGTCAGGGCCGCCCGGACCCGGTCGCGCGCTTCGCTGACGGCTTTGTCGGGCAGGCCGACGATGGTAAAGGTGGGCAGGCCGGGGCTGATGGCGCATTGCACTTCGACCAGCCGCGCCTCGACCCCTTCGAAGGCCACTGTATAGGCCAGCGCTACCATCTTTGTGCTCCCCGCATCGTGGTTAACGCTTAACCAATCAGGGGTTTAAGAATGGTTAATTTTTGGAGCACTCGTCCGCCCTGACAGGCGGCCTCGTCAAAGCTGCGGCCAATCGCGTTGTGGCCAGTCCCGGTCATAGGCGGGCTGATCCGCCCCTTCAGTTAGCCCGGCTGCCCGCCAGCGCAGCAGCGACGGATGCGCCAGATGTGCCGTGACATAGGCTGCGGCCGCGGTGCCCACGGGCAGATTATAGCCTGTGATCCGGGCGGCGACCGGGGCAAAATAGGCGTCTGCCGCAGAATAGCCGCCGCAGAGCCACGCCCCGGTGGACCCGGTTTCTGACCGGGCCCAAGCCCAAAGCGTTTCGATCCGCGCCAGATCGGCCAGCACTGCAGCGGTGGGCGCGCAATCGGTGTAGCTGATCCGCAGGTTCATCGGACAATGGTTGCGCAGCGCGCCAAAGCCTGCGTGCATCTCGGCGCAAAGAACCCGCGCGATTGACCGGGCTTTGGGATCCTCAGGCCAATGCCCGGCGGCCGGATGACGGCTCGCCAGCTCCTCGGCGATGGCAAGGCTATCGGGCACCACTGCGCCGTCGGGCGTGCGCATCGCGGGCACGGTTCTGGCGGGCGTGAACCCGGCCAGAAGCTGTGCCACTTCGTCGGTATAAAGCCGCGCCAGATGGGTGGTGACCGGAATGCCAAAGGCATCAAACATCAGCCAGCCGCGCAACGACCAGCTGGAATAGGACCGGTCGCCGATGGCGAGGTGATAGGTCATAGTGGTGACTCCTTTGGCTGGTGCCGGGGTTTTTTACGGGGGTGCTGGCCTGTCTGACCTTGCTGATTGGGGCTGATTGGGGCCGATTGGGGCTGTGATAGGGGCGATTGCCGCAATCTGAAAGTTCTGAATTGTGCGCTGGTCCATCACATAGTGTGATTGATCCGGCCGACTGCCCAGCCAGTCCTGTCGTGGGTCAGTTCGGTGACGGACAAATTGTCGATCTTGTGGCTGAATATATCGGCGGCGCTGACGCCCAGCGCCCTTTGCAATGCGGCAAGGATCGCGCCGAAATGGGCGACGACGATCAGCTGGTCGGAGGTAATGGCAAGATGCCGGTCCAGACTGGCGCAGACCCGGGCAGACAGCATGTCCCAACTTTCACCGGCCGGGGCCGCGATGGGCCCGGGGGTTTCCCAGAACGCCCGGATCAGGCTGGGGGTTTCGGCCTCGATTTCGGCAAAGCTGCGCAGTTCCCAGTCGCCGAAATGTATTTCGCGCAAGTCAGGGTCATGCGGCAGCCGGGGCCGGTTGGTGCAAAGTCTATCTGCGGTGGCGATGGCTCGGCCAAGGTCCGAGGAGACGACGGGGGCTAGCGGCAGATAGGTTGAAAGCCGGGCAAAGGCTGCATGGTCCGACAGGTCGGCAGGCAGATCAGTCCAGCCCACCATGGTTCTTGCATGGGTCGGTGCATGCCGGACCAGATAGATCCGGGTCACGGTAGCGCCCCTTTGAGCACCAGGGGCAACCCGGCGATAATCATGACAACCAGATCGGCCTGTCCGGCCAGCCGCCGGTTCAGCCCGCCCTGTGCGCCCCGAAACTGCCGGGCCAGTGCGTTGTCTGGCACGATCCCCATGCCCACTTCGTTCGAGACGATCACCACCGGGGCGGGGCAGGTGGATAGGGCCGCGAATAGCCGATTTTCAGTGCCGGTCAGGTCGGCACCGGACAGGATCAGGTTGGTCAGCCAGAGGGTGGCGCAGTCGATCAGGACTGCTTCGCCGTGGCGGGCCCCGGCCAGCACGGTATCGAGAGCGATCGGTTCTTCGATCAGCCGCCAGCCGGGGCCGCGTTGCGCCCGGTGTGCGGCGACTTTGTCGGCCATTTCGGCGTCCCAGATCTGGGCGGTGGCAAGATAGACCGGGTCCAGACCGCTGCCTAGCACCAGACTTTCGGCAAAGCTGGATTTACCGCTGGCAGCGCCGCCTAGAACCAAAGTCAGATTAGGCAATGGCATCGGCGAAACTTTCTTTGATCCATCTGCGTTCAACTTGCGTAAACACTTGTGACTAACAGGTTAACGCCCTGTGGCAAGATCAGGGTTTCAGAAGGGGGTTTGTTATGGCTGCCGAGGCTTTTTCTGATCGACAGTTGACCCGTGGCGCGATGAAAGCCGAGCTTTTGGACGCCGAAACCGAATTGCGTCTGGCTTATGCCTGGCGGGATCAGCGCGACGAGGCTGCTTTGCATCGCCTGATCACTGCCTATATGCGCCTTGCGATTTCGATGGCGTCGAAGTTCCGCCGCTATGGCGCGCCGATGAATGACCTGATTCAAGAGGCGTCATTGGGTCTGATGAAAGCCGCCGACAAATTTGACCCTGATCGCGGCGTCCGCTTTTCCACCTATGCGGTCTGGTGGATCAAGGCCAGCATTCAGGACTATGTGATGCGCAACTGGTCGATGGTGCGCACCGGGTCAACGTCGTCGCAAAAATCGTTGTTTTTCAACATGCGCCGGGTGCAGGCAAGGCTGGAGCGCGAGGCAGAAGCGCTGGGCGTTACGTTGGCGGGCCATGAATTGCGCGCCAAGATTGCCGCCGAAGTGGGCGTGCCCTTGCATGATGTCGAGATGATGGAGGGTCGTCTGTCCGGGTCGGACTATTCGCTGAATGCCACCCAGTCGAGTGAGGATGAAGGCCGGGAATGGATCGAGGCGCTGGAGGATGACGGCGTGCAGGCCGCCGAACGGGTTGAAGCGAGCCATGATACCGCCACCTTGCGCCAATGGCTGCTGACTGCATTGACCTCGCTTTCTGACCGCGAGCGGTTTATCGTGCGCGAACGCAAACTGCGCGAGGAACCCCGGACTCTGGAGTCGCTGGGCCACGAACTGGGCCTGTCGAAAGAGCGGGTCCGCCAGTTGGAAGCTGCCGCTTTTGGCAAGTTGCGCCGTAATCTTGAGGGTCAATCACGCGAGATTCACCACTTTATTCAGTAAGATGGCTGATTTTGTTGATGGCCGGCGCTGGCGCCGCGCGGGCAGATAAAGCATGTTCAGTTGGGCCACTTGACCCGTCTTGGAGCTGTGCCGACATTGTTGTCATCGGCGAGACCCACGACAATCCGGACCATCACACCTTTCAGGCGTTTGTCCTGAACAGTGCCGCCCCTGTGGCCGTTGTGTTTGAAATGCTTAGCCCTGAACAGGTTCGTGCCGCTGCCGGGATCGACCGGCTGAACAACACCTCTGCCCTTGGCGATGCCTTTGGGTGGGAGGCGGCGGGCTGGCCCGATTTTGCGATCTATGCCCCGGTATTTGCTGCGGCACCCTATGCCACCTTGGTTGGTGCAGCAATCCCGCCTGCGCAAATCAGCGCCGCCCTGGAAACCGGCGCGGCCGAAGTGTTTGGCCCTGATGCCGCGGCTTATGGTTTGTCGCCGCTTGACCCGGCAGACCAACTTGCCCGCGAAGCAGAGCAAGCTGCAGCACATTGCGGCGCGCTGCCGCCCGAAATGTTAGCTGGCATGGTCGAAGTGCAACGGTTACGCGACGCCCATTTTGCGCGCGTGACGCTGCAGGCGTTCGATATTTTCGGAGGTCCGGTAGTCCTGATCA
Organism: Rhodobacterales bacterium; assembly: GCA_031420215.1. Classification (GTDB taxonomy): domain Bacteria; phylum Pseudomonadota; class Alphaproteobacteria; order Rhodobacterales; family Rhodobacteraceae; genus JANOMH01. The sequence goes on from JANOMH010000597.1 coordinate 4,986, forward strand.
CCGGGACGGGTCATGCCCGAAACGATATCGGCGTGCCTGCGGCCATCCGGCGGGCCCGGCCAGAGGTGCAGGTCTGGGCGATTGGGCAGTTCGAAACCACACAGAACGACGCGCCGTTTGACACAACCAACATCACCCCCCCAATGGTCCGGCCCGATCCTTGTCTGGCATTTCAATAGCCCCCGATTGCACCGCTACTGCCATCCGACTAGTGTATCCTGACAAACCCCAAGGGGACGCAAATGCTGGCCGGAAAACATGTTCTTCTGATTATCTCGGGCGGGATCGCGGCCTTCAAAGCGCTGGACCTGATCCGCAGGTTGAAAGAACGCGGGGTGCAGGTCACCCCGGTGCTGACCCGTGCCGGGGCGCATTTTGTGACCCCGCTGAGTGTGTCCGCTCTGGCGGGCGTCAGGGTTTATGCGGACCTGTTTGACCTGACAGCCGAGGCCGAGATGGGCCATATCGAGCTGTCCCGTGCCGCTGATCTGATCGTCGTCGCCCCGGCCACGGCGCATATCATGGCCCGGATGGCGGGGGGGCTGGCGGATGATCTGGCCACCACCCTGCTCTTGGCGACCGACAAGCGGGTGCTGCTGGCGCCCGCGATGAATGTCCGGATGTGGACCCATGCTGCGACCCAGCGCAATCTGGCGCAGCTTTTGGCGGACGGGATTTTGGTTGTTGGTCCAAATGACGGCGACATGGCCTGTGGCGAATATGGACCGGGCCGGATGGCCGAACCACTGGAGATTGTCGCGGCGATCGAGCAGGCCTTGGCCGATGGGCCGCTAAAGGGGGTGCGCGCACTGGTGACCTCTGGCCCGACGCATGAGCCGATTGATCCGGTGCGCTATATCGCCAACCGCTCGTCTGGCGCGCAGGGCACAGCAATTGCGGTGGCTTTGGCGGGGTTGGGGGCGGATGTGACTTTTGTGACCGGCCCGGCGGAGGTACCGCCACCCGGCGGGGTGCGGGTCATTCGGGTCGAGACGGCTGCACAGATGCGCGGCGCAGTGCAGACCGCGTTACCTGCCGATGTGGCCGTGTTTGCAGCTGCCGTGGCCGATTGGCGGGTTAATGCCGCAGCTCACAAGATCAAGAAAGTCAAAGGGGCTTTGCCGGTTCTGAGTTTGACCGAGAATCCGGATATTCTGGCCGAAGTGGCCGGGATGTCCAAGGGCCGCCCCCGGCTGGTGATCGGCTTTGCCGCCGAAACCGATGACGTGCTGGCCCATGCCACAGCCAAACGCCTGCGCAAAGGCTGTGACTGGATTGTGGCCAATGATGTATCTCCCGGCACTGGCATCATGGGCGGGGCCGAAAATGCGGTGACTTTGATCACTGCGCAAGGGCCAGAAAGCTGGCCGCGCTTGGCCAAGCAGGAAGTTGCGCGGCGGCTGGCGGCGCGGATTGCGGCTGCGTTGCAGTAAGAACTTGTCGGCCTCCGGCAGAGGTATTTGTGCAACGCCGATAATCAAGGGACGGTTTCAGGCATGCAAGTTGCGATCAGGCTGCAATGGGTGGAAGGGGCGGATGCCAATCTGCCTTTGCCCGGCTATCAGACTGCTGGGGCGGCGGGCGCGGATGTCTGTGCCAATCTGGCGTTTGCCGACCGCGCCCTTGGGCTGACGATCGCGCCGGGGGCAATCGTTTTGGTGCCGACCGGGTTTCGCATCCAAATCCCGGCGGGGTTCGAGGTGCAGATCCGGCCGCGCTCGGGGTTGGCACTGAAGCATGGGATCAGTTTGCCCAACAGCCCGGGCACGATTGACAGTGATTATCGGGGGGCCGTGGGGGTGATTGTGCTGAATGGGGGGGCTACGCCATTTGTCGTGGCACATGGGATGCGGATTGCGCAGATGGTCGTGGCCCCGGTGCTGCGCGGCCAGTTTACCCGTGTCGAGGCGCTGGACGAGACCGAGCGCGCCGCTGGCGGATTTGGCTCGACCGGGGTGGGGACTTGATCATTGTTGCGGTGATGGCTGCGGCCTTGTGGGGGATCGGGGCCGCGATGGGCACGCCGCGAACACCGCGCCTGATCATGCTTGCCGTGTGGCTTGGGGCGGTGCTCTGTGTGCAGCTGGTCCTGCCTGATGGTCATCCGTTGCGGCAGGCGACGGGCGGTGAACCTGCGCTGTGGCTGCTGATTTTTGGGTTTGCCGGGCTGATCTGGCTGTATGGTGCCGGGCTGAGTTGGCTGCGGGGCCGGGTGCCCGTGTCCGCGCCCACGCCTGATGTCCCGTTACCGGCGACGTTCAGCCCGACTGAGCTGGGCCGCTATGCCCGCCATATCACCCTGCGCGAGATCGGCGGGCCGGGACAGAAAGCCCTGCGCGCGGCGCGGGTGCTGGTGGTGGGCGCGGGGGGGCTGGGTTCGCCTGCGCTGCAATATCTGGCCGCTGCCGGGGTGGGCACGATTGGCGTGATCGATGATGATCTGGTCGAGAATACCAACTTGCAGCGGCAGGTCATTCACACCGATGCGATGATCGGTTCGCCCAAAGTGATGTCGGCCATGGCAGCGATGCGGGCGCAAAACCCGTTCGTGACGGTCCGCCCGTATAACCGCCGACTCGAGGCGGGGATCGCCGCAGAGTTGTTTGCTGACTATGACCTGATTCTGGAAGGTTCAGATAACTTTGAGACCCGGTATCTGGTGAATGCCACCTGTGTCGCTTTGGCCAAACCTTTGATTGCCGCCGCCCTGACCCAGTGGGAGGGGCAGATCTCGGTCTATGATCCGGCCCATGGTGCCCCTTGCTATGCCTGCGTTTTCCCGGTGACCCCGGACCGTTCTTTGGTTCCCACCTGTGCCGAGGCAGGCGTTCTGGGCCCGCTGCCGGGGGTGATGGGGGCGATGATGGCGGTGGAGGCGGTCAAGCTGATCACCGGGGCGGGCGAAGGCTTGCGCTGCCGGTTGCTGATCTATGACGCGCTTTACGCCGAGACCCGGATTATCGGGGTCAAGAAACGGGCGGACTGTGCAGTCTGTGGCGTTACTCCGTCACTGTGAACGGGGCCACCGCCTGCACCGCATAGTGGTCGTCGGCCATCAGCCGCAATTCGTAGTCGCCGGGGGCGAGTTCCTGGTAATACAGGTCGGGGGTCAGGGTCATTTCGCCTTCGAGCGTTGCCCCGGTATAGGCAAAGGCGAGGTAGTTGTAGAGGTCGGGGTCGCCCCGGTGGTAGATGCCGATCCAGTCAAAGCGCAGGCCGGGGGCGCCGGTCCAGGCGACGTCAATCCCCTCGCCGACCTTGATCGCGGAGGGGGCCGCGAGGGTGGCTTGCCCATTTTCGGCGATGACCGAAAACCGCGTGCGGCTCAGCTCGGTGCCTTCGGGGCCGGTCATCACGGCGTCATAGGCCCCGGGCGGCAGGCCGAAGGTTGAGAATTTGAAGCTGGACTGCCAGTAATTGGCGATGCCCGCCACGCTGGTCAGCGCGTCGGTCGCGGGATCGCCGCCACGCAGCACAATGGCCGCCCCCCAATGGGCCCGGTCCGGGGAATTGACCCGGACGAGGAAGGTGTCGCCTTCGGTGACCAATCGCGGCTCGACCGTGATCAGGGCTGGGGCGATAATCGGGGTGACGCTGAAGGTGGACACGACGGCCCGGTGATCTGAGGGCCAGGGGGTCACGCTAAGGGTCACGGCAGGGTTGTCAATTTCGCCGACCACATCCGAAGACAGAACAGTGGCATTGGCCGCATAAATATAGTCGATCCGGTCAAAGCCGGTGCCTTCGACCATAACCGGGTGCGGAAAGCCGGGCGCATAGGTCAGCCCCGGCGTGGCCACCGGGTCTGGATGGGCCGCGCGAAAGCTGTCGGTAAACCCGGCGTCCTGCATCGCCGCACTGACCGGCCATGGCACGGCCACGGTCAGGTCTGGCCGCGAACCGATGGCGGCTTCGGTCCAGTCCAGATGCGAGGGTGCGTTGAAATCGCCGGTGACAAAGACCGGGGTTCCTGCGGCCACGAGGGGGGATATGGCGGCGATCAGCGGTTCAATTTCGGGCATACGGGTGTCGGTCTCGACGGCCAAAGCCGCGGCCACGGTGCCGCCGGATTTGATCGTGTCGGGGCCGTAGGGATGAGAGGTCAGGTGCAGGTTGGCCACGGCCACAACCTGACCGGGGGCAACAAGGGCCCAGGCATGGGCGGCACTACTTTCGAGCCCGGCCATGGAATAGGGGGCCTGCCCGGTGTCGGTGCGCGAGCTCAAAGCGCTGTCAAACAGCGGTACCCGGGAAATGATGTGGCGGCGCAGATCGACATAAGCATAGCCCGCCGCTTCGGCAATCCGGGCGGTGTTGCCGTCTGGTTCCTGCAGGCCGACAATGTCGGCATCGGCCAGCCTGATCGCGGCAATGGTCTGATTGAAATCGACCTGCACCCCGCCATACCAGATGTTATAGGTCATGATCCGAAGTTCGACCGGGTCCTGCGCTGCGGCGCCCGAGGCGATGAACAGCACCGGCAGCAAAAACTGTGGCAGGCGCATGACGATGACTCCCTTTTTGGCCGATTGTGTCAGATCATGCCTGATTTGCGTAAAGGTTTTTCTATCCCGATCCAATTGCCGCAGTGATTGCTTTTGCTGCGATAAGTGCCTGCGCCGGCCTCAGGACCGCTTGCCATTATCAGCGGCCCTGCCATATTCAAGCGTCAGAAAAACACCGGGGAGTGATCGAAAATGAAACTGTTTGCCACATTTGTTGCAGGTGCCATGCTGTTTGGTGCCGCTGTCGCCGCCCAGGGTCTGCCCGATCTGGCGGGCCGCGAAATTGTTGTCGTCACTGAAGACGCCTATCCGCCATTGCAGTTTGTCGATGCCACCGGCACTTCCGTGGGCTGGGAATATGATGCAATGGCCGAGATTGCCAAGCGCCTGAATGCAACCGTGACCTATCAGAATGTCAGCTGGGATGCGATGATCCCGGCGGTATCCGAGGGTCAGTTTGACATGGGCATGACCGGGATCACGATCCGTGATGACCGCAAGGAAATGGTCGATTTTTCCGACAGCTACATGACCAGCCAGATGGTGATGATGGTGCGCGGCGATGAGTCCCGGTTTACCGATGCCGCGTCTTTTGCCGCAATTCCGGAACTGCTGATTGCCGCTCAGGCCGGGACCACTCCGTTTTATGTCAGCGTTTACAACGTGCTGGACGGAGATGAGGCGAACCCGCGGATCAAGCTGTTCGAAACCTTTGGCGCCACCTTGCAGGCGCTGAAAGCCGGGGATGTTGATCTGGTCCTGACCGATGGCACTGCGGGCAATGGCTATGTGGCCGCATCAGATGGCACACTGAAGATCGTCGGCGAACCGCTGGGGACCGAGGATTTCGGGTTCATCTTTCCAAAAGGGTCAGACCTTGTGGCCCCGATGAATGCCGCCATTGCGGCGATGCGCGCCGATGGCACGCTGGATGCGCTGAATACCAGGTGGTTCCTTGAGTATTCGATGGGGCAGTAGCGCGTCGCTCGTCCGCGCCCAATTTTGGTCGGGCGGGCGGCCCCGCTGATGGCTGCACCCGCCCCGCAGGACAAGGATTTTCCATGGTGGCTCGTCATCGTTGCGGTGACGGGCCTGGTTTTGTTTATCCGCATCGCTACGGACGAGATGTATCGCAATGTGCTGGGCGTCATGGCCAAGGGGATTTGGGTCACGATCTATGTGGCGCTGATTTCCTATGGGCTGGCCTGTCTGATCGGGCTTGGGCTGGCATTGGGCCAGTTGTCACGCTGGATCGTGTTGCGGCAGTTTTCCCGGCTTTATGTCGAGGTGATGCGCGGCGTGCCGATCATGGTGCTCTTGCTCTATGTCGCCTTCGTGCTAACCCCCGCTCTGGTGGATTTGTGGAACGGGCTGATCGGGTTTCTGGGCTGGGACCCGGTGCGGCGGGGTGTTATTCCGCTGGTCTGGCGGGCTGTCTTTGCCCTGACCATGGCTTATGCCTCGTTTCTGGCCGAGGTATTCCGGGCCGGATTGCTGTCGGTTGACAAGGGCCAGATCGAGGCGGCAGAGGCTTTGGGGTTGAGCCGATGGCAACGTTTTCGCCATGTGGTGTTTCCGCAGGCGTTTCGCACGATCCTGCCGCCGCTGGGCAATGATTTTGTGGCGATGATCAAGGACAGCTCACTGGTATCTGTGGTTGGCGTCGCCGATATTACCCAGCTGGGCAAAACCTGGGCTGCGGGCAATTATCGCTATCTTGAGACCTATAATGTGATGGCGCTGATTTATCTGACGATGACGATTTGTCTGTCTTTGGCGTTACGGCGGTTAGAGCAGCGGTTGCGGGCGAAATCCCAAAGGTAGCGCCTGCGGGGGGATCGGCCTCCGGCGGGGATATTTAAGGCCAAAAGAAGCCCAAGGGGTGGAAGCGGCAGTGTGGGTCGCCTAGGTTGACCGCGAAGGAGATTTACCATGACCAATCCGTTGTTGACCCTTTGGGATACCCCGTTTGGCCTGCCCCCCTATGACCGGATCACCGATGCCGATTATGCCCCGGCGGTGGATGCGGCTTTGGTTGCAGCGCGGGCGGCGATTGCGGCGATTGCCGGGAATGGTGAGCCGCCGACATTTGCCAATACGATCGAGGCGCTGGAACTGGCGGATGCCGGGCTGAACCGGGTGTTGTCGGCGTTCTGGACTGCGGCCGGGGCCGACAGCAACCCGGCGCGCGAAGCACTGGAGCGGGATTTTGCCCCGCTGCTGAGTGCCTATGGGTCAGAGGTATCATCGAACAAGCCGCTGTTTGGCCGGGTTGAGGCCTTGTGGGCGGCGCGGGATACCTTGGGTCTGACCCCTGAGCAGGCCCGCGTGCTGCTACTGACCCGGCGCGGCTTTGTCCGGGCGGGGGCAATGTTGGTGGGCGGGGCCGACGCGCGCATGAAGGTGGTGAAATCCCGGCTGGCGGTGTTGGGCACGGAGTTTACACAAAACCTGCTGGCCGATGAGCGGGACTGGGTGATGCCGCTGGCCGAGGCCGACCTGGTGGGCTTGCCGGAATTCGTGGTGGCTACGGCGCGGGCGGCGGGCGAGGAAAAGGGCGCAGGCGGGCCGGTGGTCACGCTATCGCGGTCTTTGATCGTCCCGTTTTTGCAGTTTTCGCCGCGCCGGGCGTTGCGCCAAAAGGCCTATGAGGCCTGGGTAGCGCGGGGCGAGAATGGCGGGCCGACGGATAACCGGGGGATTGCGGCAGAGACTTTGGCGCTGAGGCAAGAGCGGGCGGCATTGCTGGGATATCCCAGTTTCGCAGATTACAAGCTGGAGACCGAGATGGCCGGGACGCCGGGCGCGGTGCGGGATTTGCTGATGCAGGTCTGGACCCCGGCCCGTCAGGCGGCACTGGCTGATGCGGCCAAACTGGAGCAGATGCTGCGGGCCGATGGCATTGCAGGCCCGCTGGAAGCCTGGGACTGGCGCTATTATTCCGAAAAGCGCCGGCAGGCCGAACATGATCTGGATGAAGCGGCGCTCAAGCCGTATTTGCAGCTGGAACGGATGATCGAGGCACAGTTTTCCTGCGCCAACCGGTTGTTCGGGCTGGAGTTTGCGCCGGTTCAGGCGGCTTTATATCATCCTGATGCGCGGGCCTGGGAGGTGAGCCGGGGCGGCAAACATGTGGCCGTGTTCATCGGCGATTACTTTGCCCGTGGGTCGAAACGGTCAGGCGCCTGGTGTTCGGCCTTGCAAAGCCAGCAGCGCCTGGCGGGCGAGATTGCGCCGCATGTGATCAATGTGTGCAATTTTGCCAAGCCGTCGGCGGGGGAACCGGCGCTGTTGTCCTATGACGATGCCCGCACCCTGTTTCACGAGTTCGGCCATGCACTGCACCAGATGCTGTCGGATGTGACTTATGAGTCGATCAGTGGCACCTCGGTCGCCCGAGATTTCGTCGAACTGCCGAGCCAACTGTACGAGCATTGGCTGGAAGTGCCCGCGGTGCTGTCCGAGTTTGCCACTCATGCAGTCACAGGCGCGCCGATGCCAAAGGACATGCTGGACCGGATGCTGGCCGCTGCGACCTATGACATGGGCTTTCAGACCGTCGAATATGTGTCCTCGGCACTGGTCGATCTGGCGTTTCACGATGGCCCGGCCCCCGCCGATCCGATGCAGAAACAGGCCGAAGTGCTGGAAAGTCTGGGCATGCCGCATGCGATCCGGATGCGCCACGCCACCCCGCATTTCGC
>JANOMH010000598.1:0-6135 GCA_031420215.1 Rhodobacterales bacterium
GCGCTCGGCTGAGTTGCTGGAGATTTATGCCGAAGAAGGCTTGCGCTTGCAGGCAACGATGGCGCTGGCATCGGCCCCGGGCGAAAAGACCATCGTGACCCGCGATCCGGTGGGGGTGGTAGTGGCGATCACGCCGTTCAATTACCCGATCAATTTGCTGATGTTCAAACTAGGGGCGGCCTTGGTCGCAGGCTGCACCGTGGTGGCCAAAGCGTCCGAGGATACGCCGCTGTCAACGCTGTTGCTGGCCGGGATATTCCACACGGCGGGCCTGCCTGCTGGCGTGTTCAACGTGGTCACCGGCGGGTGTGATCTGGGCGAGGCGCTGGTCGCCCATCCCGTCCCGCGCAAGATTGCCTTTACCGGATCGGTCCCGGCAGGCAAGGCGATTGCGGCGGCAGCGGCAGGCACGCTGAAGCGGCTGACGCTGGAACTGGGCGGACATTCCGCCGCTATTGTCTGTGCGGATGCCGATCTGGACAAGGCGGCCACGGCGATCACCCGGCACGGGTTCGCCAATACCGGGCAGTTTTGTTACCGGGTGAATCGGGTTTACGTGGACGCTTTGGTATATCAGGATTTTCTGGCCCGGTTGGTGGCCAAGGTGCAGGCACTGACCGTCGCCCCGGCGGGTGGTTCGGGTGATCTGGGGCCGTTGGTGAATGAAAAGATCTTTGCCAATTCGGCCCGTCAGATTGCTGATGCACGGGCCAAGGGGGCACGGGTTTTGACCGGCGGCGACAGGCTGACGGGACCGGGCTTTGACGGCGGTTTTTATCTGCCGCCGACTGTGCTGGCCGATGCCAGCCCGGACATGTTGGTGATGCAAGAGGAAACCTTTGGCCCGGTGCTGGGGATTGCCGCCGTGGCCTCAGCCGCCGAGGCACTGGCGCTGACCAATGACAGCCGGATGGGGTTGGCGGGGTTCGTCTTTACCCGAGACCTCGCGCGGGGGCTGACCCTGTGCGAGGGGCTGGAGGTGGGGTCGGTCTGGTTGAACGACATCCAACGCTCATCCCATTACGTGCCCTTTGGCGGGATGAAGGAAAGCGGTCTGGGCCGCGAAAAGGGGCGGTACGGGGTCGAGGCGTATCTGGAATACAAGACAATGTATTTATCCTATGAGGTGCCCGATTGACCGATCTTCTGACCCGCCGCGATTTGGCGCTATGGCACGACGCCCGCCCATATCTGGATGTGCGCAACAATGACGAACATACGCTGGTGGCCTATGCCGTAGCGCAGATGCTGCTGAAAGAACTGCCTGAGGCGCTGGAAAGCATCGTCCTGCCCGCCATCCTGCTACATGATGTGGGGTGGAAGCGGGTGCCGCAGGAATTGCTTCTGGATGCCATCGGCAAGACCCCCAAACGCCCCGATCTGGTCCGCGACCACGAGCTGTATGGTGTGGAAATTGCCCGCGACATCCTGGAACGGCACCGCCCTGAAGGCGTGGACATCGACGCGGTTCTGGCGATCATTGACGGGCATGACACCACAAAACACGCCCGCAGCCTTGAAGATTCCGTCGTCAAGGATGCCGACAAAGGCTGGCGCACCACGCCGCATGGGATGCGCATCATCCGGGGTTGGTATGGCTTGAGTGTCGCCGAATACATCGACATGGTCACTGTGGTGTCAAATCCCCGGCTGTTGACCGCTCCGGGGCGCGCCATGGCCGAGGGCTTTACCGCGGCTTTGCGCGCCGAACAGACCCTTTCGCAGTATCTGGAGCAGACATGACAGACCTTGGACTGGCAGGCAAACGTGTGATCGTAACCGGGGCAGCAGGTGGCCTTGGTCGGGCCTTTGCGCTGGCATTTGCCACGGCGGGCTGCGCGGTGATTGCGGCGGATGTGAATGACGTGTCCGATACGCTGGCGCAGATTGCGGCGGCAGGCGGCACCGGATTTGGTGCGGTGCTGGACGTGACCAACGCAGACAGTTGCCGCGCAGTCGCAGCACAGGCGCAGGCGCAGATGGGCGGTCTTGACGTGCTGGTCAACAACGCCGCTCTGTATGGCGGGCTGCAGCGGGCGAATTTCGAAGACATCGACGAAGCTATCTGGGACCGAGTGATGGCCGTTAACGTCAAGGGCGTCTGGCAGGCCAGTCGGTTTTGCGCCCCCCTGATGCGTGCGGCAGGCGGCGGGTCGATCATCAATATCGCGTCCGCCACAGTGTTTTCCGGATCACCCCAATGGATGCATTATGTCGCATCCAAAGGGGCCGTCATCGCGATGAGCCGGACCATGGCCAAGGAATTGGGCCGCGATGACATCCGCGTCAATGTGCTGGCCCCGGGGTTCACCATGACCGAGGCCAGCCTGACCCTGATCGACAACGCCCGCAGCTATGGCGTGGACCGCGCCGCGATCAAACGCCCGATTGAAACCGGGGATATCGTGGGCGGCGCGCTCTATCTCGCTTCGCCGCATTCCGCGTTCATGACCGGGCAAACCATGGTCATTGATGGCGGCCGACAGTTCATCTGAGGGAGACAAACATGGTGCAAGTGACCTTTATTCAGGCCGACGGCACCCGCCGGGCAGTGACGGCGATTGTGGGCGCACCCCTGATGCTTGCCGCCCGCAATATCGGCGTGCGCGGCATCGTGGCGGAATGTGGCGGATCGGCGATGTGCGCCACCTGCCATTGCTATGTGATCTTTGCCCCTGAAGGCGCTTTGCCTGCGATGCGGGCGGACGAGGCGGACACGATTGAATTCAACGCCAACGAGCCCCAGGACAACAGCAGATTGACCTGCCAGATCACCGTGACCGCAGCGCTGGAAGGGGCGGTGTTTCAGGTGGCGACGGGGCGTTAGTGCAGGGCAGAACCGATTTCTTCAAAGAAATCGGAACGGAGTTTTTGAAAACTCCGTCTGGATATCGGTCAACGGGTTGACCCGCCTTCGTCGATCACCAGTGTCGCGCCGCCGCAAAGGCCGCGAACCAGTCCAATGCGCCCGGGTTGCGGGTGGCATCGCGCGAGGCGACTTTGTGCAGCGGTTGGCCCAGCAGCAGTTTACGCACCGGAATCTCCATCTTTTTGCCAGTCAGGGTGACCGGGATTTCGGGGGTCTGGATAATCTCATCGGGCACATGGCGCGGGCTGCGTTCGGCGCGCAGGCGTTTGGTGATGGTAGATTTCAGCCCATCCGTCAGGGTTTGGCCTACAGGCAGTTGCACGAACAGCGGCATGTAAAATCCACCTTTGCCGTCCTCGATGCACACAATCAGGCTGTCGGTGATTTCGGCAATGCCCTCAATCGTGCGGTAAATCTCGGCGCTGCCAATGCGGATGCCGTAGCGGTTCAGGGTGGCGTCAGACCGGCCCAGAACGAAAATGCCTCCATGGGCGTTGAATTCCACGCGGTCGCCATGCGCCCAAAGGCCGGTATAGGTGTCGAAGTAACTGGCGGTATAGCGGGCGAAATCTGTGTCGCCCCAGAAAAACAGCGGCATCGAGGGCATGGGCTTAGTAATGACCAATTCGCCAGCCTCGTCGATCAGCGGCTGGCCGTCGTCGTCAAAGGCATAGGCGGCTGTCCCCAAGGCGGGGGCCTGAATTTCGCCCGCGCGGGTCGGCAGCAGCGGGGAACCGGCGAGCAGGCCGGCGCAGACCTCGGTGCCGCCTGATTGCGACGAGGTCCAGATGTCGGGCTTGACGGCAGCATAGACCCATTCAAAGGTTTCAGGGGTCGAGGGCGAACCCACCAACATCACCGATTGCAGGTCGGTCAGCGCGAATTCGTCAGCGGGCACAATGCTTTGGGCACGCACCATCTGGACAAAGGTCGGGCTGATCCCAATCACGCTGGCCCGCGTTTCATCCGCGATCCGCCACAGCAGGCGAGCGTCGGGATGGCTGGGGTGGCCGTCATAAAGGACAGCCCGGCTATTCATCAGCGGCCCCCACATCAGCGTGTTCCAGACCATCCAGCCGGTGGTGGAATAAAAAAACAGCGCCCCGCCGGGCTGTAGTTCAAAGTGGAATGCGGCGGATTTGTAATGTTCCAGCACGATGCCGTGGTGACCCTGCACAATCGGTTTCGGCAGGCCAGTGGTGCCAGAGGTGAACAGAATCCACAGCGGGTGGTCCGAGGGGACGCGGGTAAAGTGAAAGCTGTCGGCGGGGATGTCAGAGCCAGACAGCATGTCCTCCCAGGGGGTCGCCTTGAAGTCTGGGGATTTTGCGCCGGGCAGGTAGTCCAGCATGACCAGATGTTCGACCGACGGCAGTGCCGCCAAAATCGGGTCGAGATCGGCGGAACGGTCGAAATCCTTGCCGCCATAGCGATAGCCGTTGGTTGCAAAGACCAGTTTCGGGGCAATCTGCCCAAAGCGGTCGATGACGGTTTGCGCCCCAAATTCGGGGGCGGCGGATGACCAGATCGCCCCGATGGCGGTGGTGGCCAGCATGGCGATCACGGTTTCGGGCAGGTTGGGCATATAAGCCACGATCCGGTCGCCCGGCCCCAACCCCATGCCGCGCAGGCGGGTGGCGAGTTTGCGCACCTGGCCCGCGATGTCGGCCCAGGACGCGATTTGCATCGGGCGCAGTTCCGAGGAATGGTGCAGCATGGTCCGGGCGGGGTCGCCGGTGAATTCGTGGCGCAGGACGTGTTCGGCGTAGTTCAGTTTGGTGCCGGGGAACCAGCGGGTGCGGGGCATGTCGCCAGTCAGGATGGCGGTCGGGGTGCCGTCCATCATCAGGTCGAAATAGTCGGCGATGGCTGCCCAAAAGCCGGGCAGATCAGTGACCGACCAGTGCCACAGGTCGGTGTAACCTTGGAACGCATGGCCGCGCTTTGCCAGGAAATGAAGGAATTTTGTGAGGTTCAGGCCGTCGCGGCGGGCGTCGGACGCCTCCCACAGGATTGTGCCCTCGGGGATCATTGGGCGAACCACTCCTGTGACGTGAGGCCCACAAGCGTGGGCAGGACGTGATGGGCGCGTTGGTCCGGCGGCATGGCATTAAAGGCGGCATGGTCTGCAATGCCGGTGGTCACACCAATGGCAAAAGCGCCAGCGCGGCGTGCCATCAGAATTTCAAGGTTGGGGTCATCGCCGATTACGGCCATGTCAGGTTGAGCCACGCCGGTCAGGGTGGCAACAATGTCCAGGCCCGCGACCTCGGGCTTGCCAAAGACCGTGGCTTTGGTTCCGGTGGCGTTGTGGATCGCGGCGGCGATGGCCCCGGAAATGCCCAGCATCCGGCCTTTGGCGCTGGCGAAATAGGGCGCTATGGATGTGGCATAGACCGGCGCACCGGCCCAGACCGCCTTGGCCGCAGCCTCCAGATCTGCCGCGCCGAAATCCTTGGTCCAGCCGATCAGCACGGCATCAACCGCCCCTGCGCCGGGGGTCGCATCGACCACCTCGATCCCGGCATCGCGCAGCGGAACCTTGGTGCCATCGGCCCCCAAGACCATGATCCGCTTGTATTTTTTGGCCAAAGCCAGCGCTGCGACGGCAGCCGGGGTCAGGATGTGGCCGGGGGCAAGGTGCAACCCTGCATCGGCCAGCAGCGGGTAGTAATGGGCGGGCGGAAAGAAGGTGCCGTTGGTATAAGCCACCACTGGCATCCGGGCAGACAGGGCTTTGACCGTTTCGACCGCGCTGGGCAGGGCGGTATAGGTGCCCTTGTCCTTGTCCATCATCGCCAAAGTGCCGTCGATATCGAAAACTGCCGCGCGAATGGCCATCATGTCCCTCCGTTCAGTTCCAGGACAAAGCCGGGTTTGGTGATTTTGACGGATGACAACCCCTTGCGTTTGGTCAGTTCGGTCAGCAAATGTTTGACGCCGCGCGCCTGCGGGTCATAGGTCAGGGGCGCTGGTCCTGCGGCGATCATCGCGTCCACCTGATCGGTGGGCATGACGGCGCGCAGCAGGAATTCCTCGTCGGAATAGTGTTTGCCCACCTTGGCGCGCATCTCATCCAGAGACCCCATGCGGGGTTCTTCGTCCAGTTCCCTGGCGCGTTTGGAGGATTTGATCCGGTCCTCAACTGCCGGGTCCAATGGCATCGCGGGCGCACCGAACCGACCCAGAACATAGCGCGTCACCTCGTCCGGGACGGTGTCATAGCGCTTGCCTGCGACGACATTCATCAGGGCCTGGGTGCCGAC
>JANOMH010000599.1:0-2640 GCA_031420215.1 Rhodobacterales bacterium
CTTGCCTGCAGCTTTGACAGACACATTATCATGCACGATAGCCATCAGCGCCCGGGTCATGCCGCCCGGATTGGCGTGTTGGACGACATTGCGGCCATAGACGATGCCGCGCGCGCCCTGATCCATCAGGGCCTTGGTGCGGGTCAGAATCTCCAGGTCAGACACCCGGCCACCGCCGCGCACCAGCACTGGGATACCTTGGGCAATCTCGATGACCCGGTGGTATTCAGCGACCTCAGTGCAGGGGTCGGCTTTGATAATATCGGCCCCCAATTCGACGGCTTGCCGCACAAGGGGCAGGATTTTGGTGATGTCGCCATCGACCATATAGCCCCCATTGGTGTTGTCTTGCATCAGCAGCGGTTCAACCATCAAGGGCATGCCCATGATCTCGCATTCGCGTTTGAGTGAGTTCACGTTGCGCACACAGGCGCGGTAAACCTCGGGCTGGTTCGGCAAGGCCAGCAGGTTGACGACGACGCAGGCGGCGTCCAGCACCAGCCCCTGTTCGACAGCGCGGTCGATCATTTCCGAGAACAGGAGTGACGGCAGCGGCGTGCCATAGACATTGGCGATGTCGGTGCGCAAAACCAAAGCGGGGCGGGTTCTGCCGGGGATGGATTGCAGGATTTTCGCCGTGCCGGGGGGCAGCTGGATCGCGTCGGGGGCGGCGGCGGCAATGGTTTTGATCGCGGTATGCATATTCTCAATGCCACCCAGAAAGCTCGGCTCGTTGAACATGCCGTGGTCAATCGCCACGTCAAAGCAATTGCCAGAGGTGCCAAACAGGCGGTTCATGCGGGCGGTTTTCATGGCTCAAGTCCTTTGGTGCGGCTGTTGCAGCCAATTCAATACGCCAGATATGTCAAGCGGGATGGTCGTGTCGATGCTTTGCACCGGACCGATGGCCATGGGCTGCGCTTTGGCGGCAAGGGTGACCAATTCAGGGACATATTCCGCGCCGGGATGGCCGGGGGTGCGGTCGCCGATCCGGGCGGCATAGCGCGCGCCGGTGATATCGGGCGGGGCGTGGCACCAAAGCTCGGCGGTGGCGGTGACGCCCGCGCGGGCCAGTCCTTGGGTCAGGATCTGTTCCGGCTGAAAGCCGAACCATGCATCGATGATCATGGTCGTTCCGGCAGGTGCATCGCGCAGGATCTCGAAAATCGCAGCATAGCTGGCCCGTCCGAGGGTGCGGTTAAAGGGCCGGTCCACAGGTGCCAGTTCATGCAAAAACGGGTCTTTTATCGTATCAAGCCGCAGCACCGGCCAGCCGGTCGCGACGGATAAAGCATTGGCCACAGTGCTTTTACCGCTGGCGGGCACCCCGTTGACCATGATCACCCGCTTGGGCTTGGGCTGTGCTGTCAGGGCGGCCCCGATGACACCGGCATCATCGCCCAGCCGGGCGGCCACGACCGGGGCGTGGAACCATGACTGGGCGGATGGAAAGCGGTTAAGTGCCTCAACAGCCCCGGCCCCGGCCCCGCCGCCAAGCACTACGAGGTCGGGGGCGCAGACGGTAATCAGGCTGTCGATGGCCTGCCGCAGGGGCTTGGCCCAAGCGGACAGGACGGCGGTAGCTTTGGGGTCGGTGCGGGCCAGCAGGTCCTCGGCCCGGGTCGTCGCGGGCAGTCCGGCATGCAGCAGATGGAGCCCAAAGGCAGTGCCGGAACTGGTGGTTTCGACACAGCCGGTCCGGCCACAGACGCAAGGCAGCCCATAGGTGTCTATCACGATATGGCCCAGTTGCGCTGCGGTGCCATGGCCGCGCAGGACCTGCCCTTGTTCGATAATCGCCCCACCGATTCCGGTGCCAATGGTCAGCATGACCACGTTTTGTGCGCCCTTGGCCGCCCCGATTGCGACCTCTCCCAACAAGGCCATGGTCGCATCGTTTTCGATGGAAACCGGCAGACCGCTGGCAGCCTCGACCTTGGCCGCAAAGTCAAAACCGCTCAGGTCTACGTAGCCGCCCGACAAAACCATGCGGCTGGCGGCGATGACCTGACCGGGGATGCCGATGCCGATGGCGGTGCAATCAGGGGTGCGGACTGCGGCGATCAGCGACAGGCAGCGGTCAAAGACAATGGTCGGATCGGGCGAACTGGCGGCGGTCGCGCGGGCGAGGATTTCGCCAGAGGCCCCAACCCGCGCGGCGCGGATATGGGTGCCACCGATGTCCAGTCCGATGCTTTGCACATTTAGACCCAGTATTTGCCGATCACTGCCTGTAGCTCGCGCAGGCGGGGCAAGGCAATGGTTTCCAGCCGGGTTTTGGTCACGGCCCGGTCCAGCGAAATGCAATCTTTCCACAGCGACCGGCCTGCGATAACGCCGGATGCGCCGCTGGCCATGGCGGTTTCGACCTGCCCCAGAAAGGTCGCGTGATCGACCCCGGCGGACAGCACCGCCCATGGCACATCGCCGCACATGGCAGTGATAGCGGCGCAGGCGGCGGGGGTGCCGGGATAGGGGACTTTCAGGACTTTGGACCCCAGGTCGAGGCAGATTTTTGAGCCCCCTTCGATCAGTTCGGCGGTCTTGGCAGCGTAGTCGGCGGGCGTTTCGCCGGGCAGGGCATAGGTCAGAAATTCGACCACCAACAGCAGGTCCTCGGCGGCGAAATCGGCGATAACA
>JANOMH010000600.1:0-2484 GCA_031420215.1 Rhodobacterales bacterium
GATCGGTCGCCGCCCGATGGCGCACATCCGCGAATTGACCAATATCTGTGCCATCGCCTGCTTTGCTGGGGGGTTCTCCTCGGCTGTCCAGGCGGCGGTCATGGCGCGGATGAAATCGGGCGGGTGAAAATGGCTGATATACTGAAATGCCTCGGCGATTGAGGAGATCAGATCAGACTCGGAGATCGTGGTCATGGCAGGTCGCCTTCTGGTGGCGGTCAAGTCTGGGGCGGGAGCAGGGCAGCCCGGGCGAGAATGGCATACGCGGCCTGTTCCACTGGTTTGTCGATCATCTTGCCGTCGATAGCAACCGCCCCTGCGGCCCCTGATGCGACCGCTTCCAGCACACGGCCTGCCCAGGCGATGTCGTTATCAGTCGGGCGAAAGGCGCGTGCCGCGGGGGCGACCTGTGCGGGGTGGATCAACAGCTTGCCGCCAAAACCAAGCGCGCAGGCGGCGTTGGCATCCAAAGTTGTGGCATCGGTATCGATCACGCTGGTGGTGATGCTGTCCACCGGAGGGGCCGCCCCGGCAGGGCGTGACAAAGCAACAAGGCGCGGGTCACGCCGAGCAGCCAGAATGGCCGCGCGTGCGGCTGACTTGGAATCGGGGCGAACGGCGTCTTCCAGATCAAGGATGACGCGGTCGGCACCCGATGCCAGCGCTTTGACAAAACGGTCAGGCCGGTCGCCCGGCACGAACAGATAGGTCACGGCAGGCGTCATGCTACCGGCTTTCCTTTGCCCCAGGATGGGCGGTCAGGCCATCCCGATCTGTTGATGCAGGCCCAGATTGTCAATCGCGGGCCATTGTTCAGCGATCTTGCCGTTTTCCATGCGAAACAGGTCCAGCACCATGACATCGAACCGCTTTCCTGTCGCCTGATAGTCGCCGAACGGCCCGGCATGCACGCCGCGAAATCGCAGATGCACCAGCACTTTGTCATTCTCGGCCACGGTCTGCTGCACATCGAGTTCGATCTCGGCAAAGGCGCCCAGCAAGACATCTCCCAGTTTCAGCACACCTTCTGGGCCGACCACGTCGAATGGGAGGGTCGTGTCGCGCCGGACATAGGTGGGGGCGACAGTCGCCTGTAACCAGGTGCTATCTTTGGTAGCGAATGCCTTGAAGTAGTCGCGGGCGCGTTGTCTGTTTGCGGCAATCGTATCGGCCATGGTATTTGTCCTCGATTTATTGTGTCGACTTAGGCCGCATTCTGTGCGGATTGTGATTTGGCGGGCAGGACCTGAAACCCCGCGCGCGGGAAATGCACATGCAGGCGACCAGCAAAGGCACTGCCTGTCGCCACGACCACCTCTTGGGAATCGGCACCCACAAGTGTACCGGTGGCGGGCACCCGCGCGTTATCGTCGGGGGGCTGCCCAGCCTCAGCCCGCTGGGGTCATTGTCGCCCAAGCCTTGATCGGTGGGGGTGGCGGCCTTGGCGATGGCAAGGGCGGCGTCGGGCGACAGGGCGGATTTCGTGCCATGGCCAATGGCAGCGATCCGGCCCATCCAGTCGATGATTTCTGGCGAAAGATGCAGCAACGCGTCAATTACCGCGGTCCCTGCATTGGCCCGCAACAGCCAGAGCGAATGGTAACAGGTCAGATCGGCGGCCGACAGTTTGGCCCCGGTCAGATAGGGGCCATTTTCGTGCAGGATTGATGTCAGCCAGCCTGACACCGCAACCTGTTGCTGCACGTAGGCGGGAAAATCGGCGGCCATGCCTTGCGTTGAGATGTCATAGCCCAGATAGTTTTCCTTGCGGTCGGTCAGGAGCGCCTCGGGCCAGTGTTCACCGATATGCGCGACCAGCACGCCGATCGACGCCTTCCAGGTTGCCCGGTCCCACTATAGGGACAGCGCCTTGGCGATGCCTTCGCCGGTCGGATACAGGGTTGGAGTGGGCTTCACCCGTTCCAGCGCGCGAAAAATCACTTCCGTATCGCAATAGATATCCGGCCCCATCTGCAGCACCGGCAGCCGCCGATAACCGCCGGTCAGCGCGGCCAACAGTGGGCGCGGTGGCACGGCGTCAACCACGACGGAGTGCCAGGCAAGACCCTTGTAACCCAGAGCCAGCCGGATTTTTTCGGAAAACGACGAAAGGTCATCGTGGTGCAGAATGATATCGGTCATTGTCCAGGGCGCTCCCTTCGCTTGGGCGGTTTCAAGAACCGATGCGCTGAACAGTGCCCGGTGGGGTGAATTCATGCCGCAAGGCGGCGTCATGCTGGCCAAGGGCCGGAACTGCCCCATACTGCGGCGTACTGCCCCGGACAGTGGACCCCGGGCCAAGCATCTGCACGTCACCTGCGAGGGTGCGCACCGTGATGATGCGGTTTTGCGGATGGGCCAGCAGATCATCCAGATCGGACAACCGCCCAAAAGCGATGTTGGCTGCATCCAGCCGGGCAATCGCCGCATCGCGGGTCAGGCCGGCAAAAACCGGCGCAATCCGCGTATCCAGTGCCTCGCGGT
>JANOMH010000601.1:0-1990 GCA_031420215.1 Rhodobacterales bacterium
ACGCCGTCGCGCGGCGGGTCTGTGGTCACCAGTTTCGACCTGCAGGATGTGCCCGAAGACCTGACCAAAGAGCCGCCGATTGACGAGGAGGCTTTGTGGGTCAATCTGGAATACTTCCTGCGCCGCGTCCTGCCCATCGCCGAAAAAGCGGGCGTGAAGCTGTCGATGCACCCCGACGACCCGCCCCTTTCGCCCATTCGGGGCGTGGGCCGGATCATGCGGTCCGTCTTGAATTATCAGCGGTTGATCGACCTGATCCCCAGCCCGATGAACACGATCACGCTCTGTCAGGGCAACTTCACTCTGATGACCGACGACCTGCCCTCGGTCATCCGGAAATTCGGCAACAAGATCAGCTTTGTCCATTTCCGCGACGTGCGCGGGGTGCCGGAAAAATTCCATGAAACCTGGCATGACGCCGGGCAAACCGACATGCTGGCCTGCATGAAGGCTTACCGCGACATCGGGTTTGACGGCGTCTTGCGTCCCGACCATGTGCCCACGGTCGAAGGCGACAGCAATGAAAACGCAGGCTATTCGTCGTTTGGTCGCCTTTACGCCATCGGCTATATCCGGGGCTTGCGTCAGGCGGTTTACGCATGAAAATCGCGGTGACAGGCGGCAGCGGTGGGATCGGTCGGGCGATCACCGACCTTGCGCTGGCCCAAGGGCACAGCATCGTCAGCATTGACCGGGTTGCCCCCACTGAACCGCTGAACGGGGTCAGCTATATTCAGGCCGACGCTGCGGATTACGACGCTCTTGTTGCGGCTTTTGCCGGCTGCGGCGCGATGATCCACATGGCGGCAATTCCTTCGCCCGGTCGCCATCCCGATCATATCGTTCATAATAACAACGTCGTAGGCAGTTATAACGCCCTGCGCGCCGCCGCAGAAAACGGGATCATGCGCATCTGTCAGGCGTCCAGCGTGAATGCCATCGGGCAGGCCTACAGCCGGGTCCCGCGCCACGACTATTTCCCGATTGACGAGGATCACCCGAACTACGCCGAAGATCCCTATTCGCTGTCGAAATGGATTTGCGAACAGCAGGGCGACGCTTTTGCCCGGCGCTACGAGGGGATTTCGATTGCGTCCATGCGGTTCCATTGGGTGCAGCCGACCCGCGCCGATGTGGTTCGGGTTTACTCCACTGTCGACTGGACCCCTGCGCAACACATGTGGGCCTATACCCGCCGCGATGCCTCCGCCGATGCTTGCCTGAAGGCCGTGCAGACCGATCTGAAAGGGCATGAAGTGTTTTACATCGTCGCCCCCGATACCGCCAATCCGACCCCATCCCGCGAACTGGCCGCCCAACACTTTCCCGGTGTCCCGATCCGGGGTGATTTTGCGGGCAATGCCAGCTTCATGACCTCGGCCAAGGCCGAACGACTGTTGGGTTGGGTCCATCCTGCTGGGGAATAACCATGAAGATCAAGGATATCAAAGTCATCGTCGCATCCCCAGGCCGCAACTTTGTGACGGTCAAGATCATCACGGATGAGGGGCTCTATGGCATCGGCGACGCCACGGTGAATGGCCGCGAACTGGCCGTGGCCGCTTATCTGACTGAGCATGTGATCCCGATCCTGATCGGCAAAGACCCGCACAAGATCGAGGATATCTGGCAGTATCTCTACAAAGGCGCCTATTGGCGGCGCGGCCCGATCACCATGGCTGCGATTTCCGGCATAGACATCGCCCTGTGGGATATCAAGGCCAAGGCCGCGAATATGCCGCTCTATCAACTGCTTGGCGGCGCGTCCCGCGACAAGGTGATGATCTACCAGCATGTCGGCGGCATGACGATTGACGAAACCGTCGAGGGCGTCATCGCCTTGCAGGAAAAGGGGCTGGTGGCGATCCGGGCGCAGGTCTCGATCCCCGGCCTGCCGCCGATCTATGGCACGGGCCCCAGCACCGATCAGACCGATATGGTGCAGGTTCTGCCGGTCGAGGAGGTCTGGTCGACGCATAAATACCTGCCG
>JANOMH010000602.1:0-10054 GCA_031420215.1 Rhodobacterales bacterium
GGGGCACCCATTGCACGGCGCTAAGCTCTGGCGCGGCGTGGCTGAAATCATCGGGATCGGTGGTCAGTGCCGCCGCATCAGCCAGAAAGAACCGCGCATCGAACCGGCGCGGGGATCCGGGTGGGGTGATGGCGCGAAAGATGAACCGCAGGGCGCTGGGGTCGGGCAGATGGCCCGCATCTGCGAACCCTTGCCAGCCGGGCGGCGCATCGGGCCAATGGCCGGGGGAGGACAGGCGCTGGCCCGTCTCCTCCCACAATTCCCGGATTGCGGCGGCGGCGAGGGTGACGGGGTGCAAAGCACTGTCTTGCGCCAGCCGGCGGGCACAGACTTCATTCAACTGCCCGGCCAATTTTATGCCCGCATCGGTCCCGTCAACCGCCCCGCCCGGAAACACGAACTTTGACGGCATAAAGGCCGCTGTAGCCGACCTTTGCCCCATCAGCACCCGGGGGGCCGTCAATGCATCGCGCAGCACGATCACGGTGGCCGCATCACGGATCGCCGATTTATCCATCATCCCCTAACCGCTGTCGCCCGTCCCAAATCCGTGCATCCGCTTGGCCCATTGGATCGCCACCACCACGCCCTTGAGCCGGGGTAACAGATACAGTGACAGGGCGACGCAGCCCACGGTGAAAATCGTCGCCGTGACCAAAGGGTCAGGCCGAAAGATGGTAAACACATACAGGATCAGCGGCGCCATCAGATGCCCGACGATCAGGATGGTCAGATAGGCCGGGCCGTCATCGGCGCGGTGGTGGTGCAGGTCCAGCCGGCAGACCGGGCATTGATCAGCGACTTTCAGATAACCGGTGAACACATGCCCCTGGCCGCAGTTCGGACAACGGCGCATGAACCCGCGCCGGATGGCGGCACCCATCGGGCGGTCAATCGCCGGGGTCAACCCCGCCTGATCCGGTGGTAACTGTGCCATGGTATCGGTCATCATCATTCCCTGTGAGCGCCCCCAATGCGCCGATATGGGGATCAGGGGAAGGGGGCAAAAGCCCCTTGCGCCCGAATGTCGCGTGTCGAATGCCGCAGGGTTTAGGGGTTCCAGCCCAAAGGAAACATTGGCGCGACGGAATTCATCGCCCGCCCCGTTTCATCGCTGTCCCGGTCAAGATCGGCCGGAGAGCAGGATGACAACCGAAAAGGGAAATGCGATGAAGAAAGTGACGATGATGTCTGTGGTGATAGCGGCCGCAATGGCTGGGTCCAGCGCTGTGGCTGACCGGGACCATGGGTTCTTTGGCGGCATGTTCGGCGGCGGTCGCCATGGCGGCGAGATGGGTGGTCCGGAGGGTGGGGCTGGCGGGATTCTGGGTGGGCTGATGCCCGACTTTACCGCCCTTGATGCTGACGCCAATGGCCAGATCAGCGCCGAGGAACTGGCCGCTGCCCAGACTGCCCGCTTTGCGGCGGCGGATGCCAATACCGATGGCGGCCCGTCCGCAGCCGAGATTGTGGCCCAGATCGAGGCCCGCCGCGCCGAATTGCTGCAGGCCCGCGCCCAGCGGATGATCGAAGAGCAGGATGCCAATGCCGATGGCCTGTTGCAGGTTGACGAGTTGCCGCAGGGCCGGGGGCCACGCGCCGCCGTGATGTTTGCGATGTTTGACACCAACCAGGATGGCGCCGTCGATCAGGCCGAATTTGATGCCGGTCTGGCGTTGATGGCCGATCATCAGGGGCGTCAACAGCGCGGCTAAGTCCAGAGGCGCCCCCCCAAACCGGGGGCTGCTTTGTTGCAGTGAGGAGCGGATGGCGTTACGTCAACGGATCATGAGGGTCGAGCCGGATCATGGTGCAGGCATCCCGGACGAGGGGCTGCTGGTTGCCTATGGCAACGGCGATCTTGACGCGGCCCGTGATCTGGCCGCCCGTCTGACCCCCCGCCTGCTGGGACAAGCGATGCGGATGTTGCAGGACCGGGCCGAGGCCGAAGATGTGACCCAAGAGGCGATGCTGCGGCTGTGGCGGGTCGCCCCGGACTGGCGGCAGAGCGAAGCGCAGGTCTCGACCTGGGCATACCGGGTGGTGGCCAACCTGTGCCTGGACCGGCTGCGCAAACGCCGCCCCCTGGGTCTGGACCAGATTGCCGAGCCGGATGACGGTGCGCCTTCGGTGGCCGACCGGATGCAGAGCGCCGCCCGCTTGCGCGCCCTGTCGGAGGCATTGGCCGCCCTGCCGGACCGGCAGGCCCAGGCCGTGGCACTGCGCCATCTGGAGGGGTTGGGAAACCCTGCGATTGCTGAGATTATGGAAATTACGGTGGATGCCGTGGAAAGTTTGACGGCGCGTGGCAAACGGACATTGGCCGCGTTACTGGCCGGGCGCAAAGCGGAACTGGGGTTTGAAGATGACTGAACCGGGTAAAATGACCGAAATTGACCAATTGGATAGCCTGTTGGCACAGGCCCGTGCGGCTGAACCGCAGGCGGATGCAGGCCTGCTGGCCCGGATCATGGCTGATGCGACGCAGACCGATTGGGATCGGCGCATCGCTGCGCAGTCGCTTCGGGCAAGGCCCCAAAACAAGGGCTGGCTTGCGGGATGGTTGGTCAGTATGGGCGGCTGGCCCGCTGTGGGCGGCTTGGCTATGGCCACCGTCGCGGGAATAGGGATCGGGGTTGCCGCGCCGGATAGCCTCAGCACGGTGACCGGGGCCTTGTGGGGCGAAACGGTGATTGTGGCGCTGGACGCGCAGGACGACGTTTTTGGGTTGGAAGGATAGACGATGCCGCAGACTGAAACTTCTGTCACTCTCCCTGTACGCCGGTCGATGCGCTATCTGCTGATTGGCTCACTGGCACTGAACCTGCTGGTTCTGGGGATCATCGGCGGGGCAGTGATCCGGGGGCCCGGTGGATTTGGCGGACCGCGCGGCGTTGATCTGGCGCTGGGTCCGATTGTCGAGGCTTTGGCCCCCGAGGACCGGCAGGCCATTCGTACCCAGTTGCGCGCCAACGATATGCTGCGTCAGCACCCGCGTCAGATCCGCGAGGCACTGGCAACTGCCCTGCAAGCCGCGTTGCGGGCGGAACCCTACGACCCGGCCGCTATCGAGGCAGCTTTAAGCATTCAGCAGAATCGTCTGGTCGCTGTGCAGACGGCGGGACAACAGGTCCTTGTCGCCCGGATTGGTTTGATGACACCACAGGCGCGGCTGGCTTTTGCTGACCGGTTGCAAGAGGCCATTGGCCGGGGCCATGGCAATGGCGAAGTTGCGCCAGAAAACTGATGCAGGATGGGTAAGAACACGCCGATCTGCGGCAACTCACTGAAAAACTTCACTTGATTGCACAAACCCTTGCTACAGATGCTTCTTGCGGGACCAGCAGGCTCCGGTAGGGTGTAGTTTGCAAAAAGAGGGTATCATGGTCACTAAACTGGGCAGTTTGGGCGCAGATGTGGTGGCTGGCACGGCGCTGGCGGATCAGCTTTTTGGACAATCGGCCAGCGACAGCCTGTTTGGCGGGGCTGGCAATGATGTGCTTTCGGGCGGCGAAGGGCGCGACAGCCTGTTTGGCGGCACCGGCGATGATGTGCTGTATGGCTTTGGGACCACTGATGCGGTGGCCGGGTCCGGCGATATCAGGGCCACCCGGATCGCGGCAGGCTATGACACCCCGGTGTTCGTGACCTCGGCGCCGGGCAGGCCGGACCAGTTGTTTGTCGTGGAAAAAGGCCGGCAGATCGAGATTCTGAACGCGCTGACCGGGGTGAAACAGGCCACGCCGTTTCTGACCATTCCACCGGGGCAATTGTTGTCGTCGGGCGAACAGGGGCTGCTCGGGCTGGCGTTTGACCCCGGATATTCCACCAACGGCAGGTTTTATGTGTTTGTGACCAATGCCGCAGGCGATCAGGAAGTACGCAGCTATAACCGTTCGGCGGGCAATGCCAATCTGGCCAATGCGTCCAGCGGCAATGTAATCCTGACCATTCCACATCCGGTGAATGACAATCACAACGGCGGCTGGCTGGGTTTTGGGCCGGATGGGTATTTGTATATCTCGACCGGTGATGGCGGCAGCGGTGGCGATCCGCTGAATAACGCACAGAATATCAATAGCTTGCTTGGAAAAATGTTGCGGATTGACGTCAGCTCTGATGCCTTTCCGACCGATCCGGGCCGGGATTATGCAATTCCGACCGACAATCCGTTTGCCGGGACCGCTGGCGCGGACGAGATTTGGGCGATTGGTTTGCGCAACGCATGGCGGCCTTCGTTTGACCGTGTGGCGGGCGATTTATATATTGCCGATGTCGGGCAGGACGACCGGGAGGAAGTGAATTTTCAGCCCGCAAGCAGTCCGGGCGGGGTGAATTACGGCTGGGCAGTGCGCGAAGGGACCCAACCCTATGACCCGAACCGCCCGCAAGGACCGGGGCCTCTGACCGGCCCGGTGATCGATTATCCGCATACATCCGACGGCAGCGGCGGGTTTTCGGTGACGGGCGGCTATGTCTATCGCGGCCCGGACGGGGGGATGCAGGGCGTGTATCTTTATGCCGATTTCGTCACCAATCAGGTCTGGAGTTTCCGGATGGTGAACGGCGTGGCAGTCGACGCGATCAACCGCACCGCCCAACTGGTGGCGGTCGGCGGGACGGTCAATTCTATCGCCTCGTTTGGCGAGGATGGGCGCGGCCGGCTGTATATCGTTGGTCTGGACGGAGAGATTTTCCGCCTGAACCCGCAAACCGGTGCGGGTGACGGGGCTGATGTGTTGGCGGGGGGCGATGGCAATGACCGGATTCTGGGCGGGGCCGGGGATGATTTCCTGTACGGCGGGGCCGATAATGACCTGCTGTTCGGCGGATCGCAGAATGATTTCCTGTATGGCGGGACCGGGCGCGACGTGATGACGGGGGGCGCTGGGGCCGACCGGTTCGTCTTTACTGCCGTTTCTGACAGCCCGCTGGGCACTGCGGTATTTGACCGGATTGCGGATTTCACCAATGGCCAGGACCGGATCAACCTGACCCGGATCGATGCACGGCCCGGACTCGGCGGTGATCAGGCCTTTACCTATATTGGGTCCGCCGGGTTTACCGACGAAGGGCAGATCAGAGGCGTGCAGGTCGGCACCGATGTGGTGCTTTATCTGAACACCGCAGGGCGCAGTGTTCCTGAAATGCAGATAGCCCTGCATAACGTGCAGCTCTCGGCGGTGGATTCAGGCGATTTTATTCTGTGATGAAGGTTCAGGCTGCCGATTGGCTGACCGTCACCATATTCCGCCCGGCGGATTTCGCACTGTAAAGTGCGGCATCCGCCCGGTTGAACAGCATATCGACATCTTCGCTGGGCTGGCTGCCCGGCCCGCCCACCGCGACACCGATGGACAGGGTGACCCGGATCCGTGGCGTAGCCACCGCCATTGTCTTGTTCTGGTTAGTGGGGTCGGTCTGGGCCACAAATGGGCTGTCTTCGATCATCCGGCGCAGCCGTTCAGCGGCAACCTGACCTTGCGCGGCGGTGGTGTCAGGCATGGCCACCAGAAACTCTTCGCCACCTATCCGGGCAATCAGATCGACCGCGCGCAGATTGTCGCGCAGGCGGCGGGCCACTTCGGCCAGCACCTTGTCGCCCACCGCATGGCCATACTGGTCATTGATCGATTTGAAATGGTCGATATCCAGAACCATGACGGTGAAATCGCGCCCCTTGGCCTGTGCCTGTTCTGCCATCTGAGCCAGATGGGGCAGGGCGTAGCGGCGGTTATACAGGCCGGTCAGCTGATCGGTTACCGCAGCCTGCAACCCGTGGCGGACATTGTCGCGCAACCTGTCGGCCTGTATTTTGCGCCGCAACAGGGCACGGACGCGGTGTGCCAACTCATCCGCACTGACCCGTTCGGTGACCAGATCATTGGCCCCCAGATCAAGAACCATCGCGGCCATATCGCTGGCGTTTTCGGGCAGGATCACCAGTTGTGCTGCATGTCGGGTTTCGGACCGGCTGTGCAGATCGGCGACCATGCGGAAAACATCACCCGCCACCGGACGCCCGGCCAGCCCGCCGGCGCCGTCAATGATGAACAAATCGGGCAGCGGAGTCATCGCCTCGGCAGTCAGCATGCGGTCTGACTCGAGCAGGGAATAAGGCTGCGGCAAGCGCTCCATCAGGCCGATCAGACTGGGCGTGGGGTCACTGGCATGGTCAGTCACCACCGCGACCCGGCCCGCCGGGGTAAACCCCTCGGCCTCTTCGGCGAAACCAAGGGCGCGCTGGGTGTCCTCGCGCAGACGCAGTTCGGATGTGGCATCGCGGGCGCGCAGCAGGCTGCGGATGCGGGCCTGCAACACTGCGTCGTTCAGCGGTTTTTCCAGCACGTCATCTGCTCCGGCACGCAAGGCCGCGATCCGGGCGGACGGGGTGGGAAAGGATCCGGTGGCGATGATTGGAATCGCCTGCGTGTCCGGATCAGTCTTGATCGCGCGGCACAGGTCATGGGCCGCGATGGCCGGACCGGTCAGGTCAATCAGAATCAAGTCGGGGCGTTCCACATTCATCGCGGCCCGCGCCTCCTCTAATGTTGCACAGGGGGTGACCGTGTAATGTGCCGCCAGCAATTTTACCCGCAAAACAATGCGATTGGTCGCTATACTATCGACAAGCAGGATGCGGCCGGACATGGTAAAATCCTTCAACTGGCCAAGGCGTGGCCGGGCAGGGGGGCCGTAAAAGCCATGTCCAGCCGGAAATCTTGTCCGCTGGAGATAGTGACTGCCCTTAAGGTAAGTTTCGTCTGCAAACGTTAAGAAATTGTTTCCAAAACTGTAAGGATCATGAATGACCCCTGAACGCGCCGAAACAATTGCCTTGCAAGCCTTGGGGTGGCTGGCGGCGGATGACGATCTGTGTGGAACCTTTCTGGGGGCGACCGGTGCCACGCTGGACGACATGCGCCAAAGAGCGGCAGAACCGGCGTTTTTGGCCTCGGTTTTGGGGTTTTTAACAATGAATGACGACTGGATTATCGGTTTTTGCGACTTTGTCAGCTTGGGCTATGACCAGCCATTGCGCGCCCTTTATGCGTTGCCTGGGGCCGAACAGGTCGCCTGGACCTGATCGGCGATCTCCCGCCTATGGGGGCAATTGTTGCGCGAAACTGGTAAATTTCTGCGGGCGATACTGCCGTTCACCCAAAGGTGTTCAGACAGATGACCAGGGCGGTCATTGATGTTACTGGACCATGAATCAGCAGCGGCGACGGGGCGGTATGACGGCAGTCAAAGGCATTATCTTCGACAAAGACGGCACCTTGTTCGACTTTACCGCAACTTGGGGGGCGTGGTGCCGCAACTTTATCGCAGCCCTCGCCGGTGGCGACCCGGTCCTGATGGCACAGCTTGCCGATGTGCTGGGCTACGATCTGGTCCATTCTGCGATCCGTCCCGATGCGATCGTGATTGCCCAAAGCAATGCCGAGATCGCGGCGCAGATTTCGCCGTTGTTTCCGCAGATGGATGTGGCGGCAATTCTGGCACAAATGGACGCCCATGCGATCGGTCTGACACAGGTCGAGGCAGCGCCGCTTTTGCCGCTTTTGTCAGCGCTGCGTGGCCGGGGGCTGGTACTGGGGCTTGTGACCAACGACTCGGAAAAATCGGCTCGTGCGCATATGGCGGCGGCCGATGTCTTTCATCTATTTGATTTCATTGCTGGTTACGACTCGGGACACGGCGGCAAACCCGATCCCGGGCCGCTGTTGGCCTTTGCCCAAAGTTGCAGGGTCGATCCTGGTGATTGCGCGATGGTTGGCGATTCCGTGCATGATCTGGTGGCTGGGCGGGCTGCCGGAATGCGGGCGGTCGGGGTTTTGACCGGGATTGCGCCGCGCGCAGAACTGGCCCCACATGCCGATGTCGTGCTGGCGTCCATTGCCGACTTGCCTGAGTGGCTAAACCGGCAAGATGCGTAGCCCAAGCCGTTATCCACGCACCGCATCCTGCAATTGCCGCATCAAATTTTCGACGTCGGCCTGATCGGTCGCGGGCCGCTTCAACAAACTGACCGGCCTGCCCCGACTGGCAAGATGCAACCAAAGGTGTGCCACATCTGGCCCATCTGAATTGCTCTGAACCGAGACCTTGATGTCCCGCACATCGGCAAAATCATAGGTGCGGACGCCACCAGGCAGCACCCGAGAGGCCCAGGCATCAGTAATTGTCCGGGCGTCTGAATCTATTGTCACAGTCCTTCTGGGGCCAATGATCGCGCTGCCAAAACATATCACAGCAACCCCGAGGGCCACTACCCCCACTAAGATCAACCCAAATGGACTGGGCCAGTGCCGGATGATCAGATCATAAAATCCCCAAAGTGGCGCAAGACCGGCCAGACCCAGCATAATCCGCGCGGCGGGCGACATAGCTTCGGCGTTCAAAATCCATGGTCCGGGATGTGTGGCTGGCGGCTGCATGGGGCATGAAACACCAGCAAATTATGGCGAGCCCATGGCGCAGGCGAAAACCGACGCCAAAAGTCGCGGATAGCCCCGCGCCATGCCTGCCGCTTTGCGATTGTCCCACATGAAGACAAGCGCAGGTCCAGCAGCCCGAAAGCTGTGCGACAACTGCCACATGGGAGACCCGTCATGGCCGATGATCTGAACCCCAAAGGTCGTTCCCGCGTTCGGGCAGGCGGTCGCGCCGGCAACGCGATCCGGCGCGGCGGCGAGGTCATTGATCAGATGCCATGGCGCATCCCGGTCAATACCGACCGCCCGACTGAACCCTTGGGCCCCGAGGGCGTGCAAGCGATCCACGACGGCGCGATGCGCATTCTGGAAGAGATCGGGATTGAATTCCTGAACGTCGAAGCCCTGGAGCTTTTCAAGCAGGCCGGCTGCAAAGTCACTGGCACCAATGTGAAAATGGGCCGCGACTGGGTGCTGGAGATGGTGCGCAAAGCCCCATCGGAATTCACCATCACCCCGCGCAACCTGAACCGGGAACTGCCCATCGGCGGCAAACACATCCTGTTTGGCAATGTGTCATCCCCACCCAACTATTATGATCTGGAGTTGGGCAAAAAGGTCTCCGGCACCCGCAAACAATGCGCCGACCTGCTGCGCCTGACCCAATATTTCAACTGTATCCACTTCGCCGGCGGCTATCCGGTGGAACCGGTTGATATCCACGCCTCGGTCCGGCATCTGGATGTGATTTATGACAAGCTGACCCTGACCGACAAGGTGGCGCATTGCTATTCGCTCGGCCCCGAGCGGGTCGAGGATGCGATGGAGATGGTCCGCATTGCGGGCGGTTTGACCGAGGCCGAGTTTCAGGCCAAACCCCGGATGTATACCAACATCAACTCGACCAGCCCGCTGAAACACGACATCCCGATGATCGACGGCTGCCTGCGGCTGATCCGGCGCGGGCAGGCAGTGGTGGTCACGCCGTTTACACTGGCGGGGGCAATGGCTCCGGTGACGATGGCGGGGGCGGTGACCCTGTCGATTGCCGAGGCTTTGTGCGCCATTGCGCTGTTCCAATACGTCCGCCCCGGCTGTGCCTGCGTGATCGGCACCTTCACCTCGAACGTCGATATGAAATCCGGCGCACCCGCCTTTGGCACGCCCGAATATATGCGCGCCACGCAGATGACCGGGCAAATGGCGCGGTTCTATGGCCTGCCGATGCGCGCCAGCGGGGTCTGTGCCGCCAATGTGCCCGACGGGCAGGCGATGTGGGAGACCAGCAATTTGCTGTGGTCCGCCGTCCAGTCCGGCACCAACATGGTCTATCATGCGGCTGGCTGGCTGGAGGGTGGACTGATTGCCTGCCCCGAAAAGTTCATCATGGATTGCGAGGTGATCCAGATGATCCAGCGCTATATGGAGCCGTCCATTACCGCGACCGGGACCGACGATATCGCGATAGATGCAATCCGCGAGGTCGGCCCCTCGGGCCATTATTTCGGCATCCAGCACACCCAGGACCGCTATACCGAAGCCTTCTATCAGCCCATCGTGTCCGATTGGCGCAATTTTGAGGCCTGGGAGATTGCCGGTGCGGCCTGGACCGCCGA
>JANOMH010000603.1:0-6427 GCA_031420215.1 Rhodobacterales bacterium
TCGTTCATCTCGATGAATGCGGAAACCCATATGCAGGCGTTTTCCGATCAGATCATGCGCGTCGCCAAAGGCGAAGGCGCGGATCACGACAAGCATAATATCTTTTATGATGAATACCTTGCGGTCATGGATATGACAGCCGAGTTTTATCTGTCTACAGTCGAACGGGTGTTCAAAGGCCGCGACATCGCACGCAACGATTTCACCGTTGCCGGGCACAAGGTCGATATCGGTGCGATCACCACGGTGGCCGTGATGGTGGTCGAGGGCGAGAATGATGATATTTCCGCCCCCGGCCAGTGCCTTGCGGCGCTGCCACTGCTAACCGGATTGCCGCAAGCCAAAAAAGCCGCGCATCTGGAACGCGGTGCCGGGCATTACGGGATTTTTGCAGGGTCCAGCTGGCGCCATAACATCCGGCCATTGGTCCTGAAATTCATCGACGGGCATACGGCAGTGCAGACCCCGGCTGAAGTATCGGCGGCGAACAAAAACGCGGCGGCCTAGCGCATGCCAAAAAGTGCGAAGCGGTTTTTGGAATAATATGCGCGTCAAAACAAAAGGGTAAAGCGGCTCCGCTGCTACACATCACCGGCAAACCGCTTTAGCGCACAACCAGCGGCTGGCGCAACCAAATGCGCAGGGCCAGCGTGACAGCGTCAGGCTGTTCCAAGGTGGGCAAAGCCCCGGCCCCGGCGATCACTTCCAGCCGGGCAAACGGGATCAGTTCGGCCATGAACTCATGGCGCTTGACCGGGTTCAGGTGATCATATTCACCACACAAGATCAGCACCGGCTGGCGGATTTTACGCAAAGTCGCTTGCTGATCCTTGCGGCGCTGCAGCGCGCGGGATTGACGGACAAACACCTCGGGGCCCAAAGACAGGCCCATCGCCATGACCTGTGCCAGCACAATGGCGCGCAACGGGCCAGGGGCAAAGGCGGTTTCGGGCATTTCCTCACGGATACAATCGGCCAGCCGACCGGACCTCGCCGCGACAATCCGGGGTTCGCGGGTCACGGCAAAAGCCGGACTTTCCGGCAAGGGACTGGTCGCCATCAGCGCCAGCCGGGTAATACGCTCGGGTGCGCGGCGCAGCAGTTCCAGCGCCACGACACCGCCCAGCCCCAACCCGGCCAAGGCAAATCTGGCGGGCAGCTGGGTCAACAGGTCCGACGCGATTTCCTCGATCCGTTCGCCCTTCGTCACCGGGGCCACCATGACGGCAGTGTCTGCAGACAGGCTGGCGATCTGCGGCAAAAAGACCCGCGCATCGCCAAGCATTGCGGGCAACAGGACAAGCGGTTCGGTCATCGGGGCGGGTCACCTTTGGTTGCGTGCCATTTGGCATGACGGCAAGCAGATGCGCCGTCAATGCGCCGCCATTCCACCAAATGGGGGAAAATCGCCGTAGCGCGCCTGCCGCTGCAGCAGGCTTTCCCCCGGAGCCGCCCCCCGGGCCAGCAGCGTGCCGCGCGGGGCAATATAGCTGCTGATCTTGCGCCACGGATCGGGCCGCCAAGACAAGTTAAGAGCGCAGAGCTTTGGGAAAAACCACATTTCGGAATAGCGCAGATGGTCGTGCAGCCACCAGGCCAGATCGCGCCAGTCGCGCCCCTGCGCGTAATGATCGGCAAACCACGGGATGACAATACTGACCCCTGCCACCGCTCGGCCCGGCCGGTCCCAGATATGGCATTCCCCGGGGTGGTCATTGCGGGCACAGTTCAGATTGTGCTGATTGCCAAAGGCATTCAGCGCTGCCGACCGATAGCCCGACCGGATACCGATCCGGCCGAATGTGTCCGACAAAGGGTCAAGCAGCTGCTGGCACAGCTGCTGGCCCCGCAGGATGGCAAGTGCCGGATGATCTGGGATATTCGGAATATCGTAGATTTGTCCGATCTCGGAATACAAAAAATCCCGCAAAAAGAAGTGCCGCGACAGGCGGATGCGGCCAAGATCTTCAAGGCCCTTCATCGACGTAGGTTTGCGCATCAGTTTTTTATCCCGAAGCGTGGGTTGAAACCCACCTTACACTGCAATTTCTCTGGGTTATCAAATATCCCCGCCGGAGGCTCCCGCCCAAACTCAAGAGCCCCCGGCGGCAGTATCTGAGCAAATCTGAAACGACAGAGTAAGGTGGGTTTCAACCCACGTTTGCTAACACTTCATCCACTGCCGCCCTGATCAAAGCCAGACATTCCGGCGTCGAAAACCGGTGGTCCGCGTCTTTGACCAAAGTCAGCCGGAGATCCGGCCCGGTGGCATGGCCCAACAATCGCAGGGCGACGCTTTGGTCAACATCCCGGTCCGCCGTGCCTTGGAGCATCCGCACCGGCATGGGCAGGCTCAAAGGAGTGCGCAGGACCAGTTGCTCGCGCCCCTCCTCGATCAGCCGTTTGGTGATCGGATAGGGGGTGCCATAGTCGGACGGCAGATAGACCACTGCTTTGCTCAGCAGCTCCGCCCGCTGGCCCCCATCAAACCGGTCCCACATGCTGTCCTCGGTAAAATCCGGGGCCGCCGCAATCGTCACCAGCCCCGCCACCTTTTCCGGCATCGCCCGTGCGATCAGCAGGCTGATCCAGCCGCCCATGCTAGAGCCCACAAGGATCTGCGGCCCATCTGTCAGCCCCAGCACCGCCATCGCATCGGCGGCCCAGTCGCCAATCGACCCCTCCTCAAACCGGCCGCTGCTTTGACCGTGACCAGAGTAGTCGAACCTGATGAAACCGCGCCCTTGCGCCTGCGCCCAGTCCTGCAAGAAAAGCGCCTTAGTGCCGGTCATATCCGACCGGAACCCGCCCATAAACACCACACCGGGGGCGCGTCCGGTGGTTTGTTCATAGGCGATTTGCCGCCCCTGCGCTGTTGTCAGAAAATTCATTGCGTCCCCCGCCTTGCGTGGCAGCTTTGCCACCCTTGCGCCGCTTGGCAAGTCCTGACTTGACCACAGCTGCCGCCCAAGGCATCACACCGCCACATAACCCGCAACCGGGCGCTTTGTAGGCGCCAAACAGACGAGGATCCGGCCCATGGCCCAGATTTCCCTGACATTCCCCGACTCCACGATCCGTCAGTTTGAGGCAGACATCACTGCTGCCGAAGTGGCCGCCGCTATCGCCCCATCGCTCGGCAAGCGGGCGATTTCGGCGCAGGTGGACGGCAAACATTGGGACCTCGCCTGGCCGATCCAAGCCGATTGTGCCATTCAGATCAACACGATGAAGGATGACGGCCCAGCCCTTGAACTGGTCCGCCACGACCTTGCGCATATCATGGCCCGCGCCGTGCAAGAGATCTGGCCCGATACCCAAGTGACCATAGGCCCGGTCATCGACAATGGCTGGTATTACGATTTCGATCGGGCCACGCCGTTCACGCCCGAGGACCTTGGCACCATCGAGGCCAAGATGAAACAGATCATCAATGCCCGCGACCCGGTCCGCACTGAAGTCTGGGATCGGGCCCGGGCGGTGGCGTTTTACGAGGACCGCAATGAACCCTATAAGGTTGAACTGATCGCCGCCATTCCGGGCGACGAACCGCTGCGGATGTATTGGCATGGCGATTGGCAAGACCTGTGCCGCGGGCCGCATTTGCAGAACACCGGCCAAGTCCCCGCCGATGGGTTCAAACTGATGTCCATCGCCGGAGCTTATTGGCGTGGCGATTCGAAGCGCCCGATGTTGCAACGGATTTATGGCGCGGCGTTTCTGAACCGCGACGATCTCAAGGCGCATTTGCACCGGCTGGAGGAAGCGGCCAAACGCGACCACCGCAAGCTGGGCCGCGAGATGGACCTGTTTCACATGCAGGAAGAAGCCCCCGGGCAGGTGTTCTGGCACCCCAACGGCTGGACCATTTATACGACCCTGCAGGATTACATGCGCCGCCAGCAAAAGCGCGGCGGCTATGTCGAGGTGAATACGCCACAGGTCGTGTCCCGCAAACTGTGGGAGGCGTCGGGCCATTGGGAGGCGTATCAGGAGCATATGTTCATCGTCGAAGTGGACGAGGAACATGCCCGCGAAAAGACGATTAATGCCCTGAAACCGATGAATTGCCCCTGCCATGTGCAGATCTATAATGTCGGGCTGAAATCCTATCGCGACCTGCCCCTGCGCATGGCCGAGTTTGGATCGTGCAACCGCTATGAGCCTTCGGGTGCCTTACACGGGATCATGCGGGTGCGTGGGTTCACCCAGGATGATGCGCATATCTTTTGCACCGAGGATCAGATCGAGGGCGAGAGCAGGCGGTTCATCGAATTCCTGGCCGCGATCTATAAAGACCTCGGATTCACTCAGTTCAAGATCAAGTTCAGCGACCGGCCCGATGTCCGCGTGGGCTCGGATGAAAGCTGGGACCTGATGGAAACGGCGTTGACCAACGCCACGCGGGCCGCCGGTTATGATTTCATCCTGAACAAGGGTGAAGGCGCATTTTATGCGCCCAAGCTGGAATTCGTGCTGACCGATGCCATCGGGCGCGACTGGCAATGTGGCACGCTGCAATTGGACCCGAATATCCCGGCCCGGCTGGGTGCTGCCTATATTGGGGCGGATGGGGCGAAACACACCCCCTATATGCTGCACCGCGCCACGCTGGGCAGCTTTGAGCGGTTTATCGGGATATTGATCGAGGAACACGCAGGCAAGTTGCCGTTCTGGCTGGCCCCACGTCAGGTTGTGGTAGCCTCGATCACGTCCGAGGCCGATGAGTATGTGGCCGAAGTGGTCAGTGCCTTGGTTCAGGCCGGGGTGCGGGCAGAGGCCGATATGCGCAACGAAAAGATTAACTACAAGGTGCGGGAACATTCGCTGGGCAAGGTGCCGGTCATTCTGGCCCTTGGCGCGCGCGAGGTTGAGGAGCGGACGGTCTCGGTCCGGCGGTTGGGCGAACAGCAAACTTCGGTCGCGGCCTTGGCCGATATCGTGGCGGAACTGGCCCGTGCGGCCACTCCGCCGGATTTGCTATGAGGACAGCAGGCCGGACTGCACCTGTGCGGTCCAGCCGATGCTCCACTGGCCATCATTGTCGATAACCGGACGCTTGAGCAAAGTCGGATAGCGGGTCAAAAGCAGGCCCGCGTCCAGCAGCTTTTCAGCCGCCGAGAGTCCCCGCCAGGTTGTCGAGGCCCGGTTGATTGCGCCCGCCCCGAACTGCGCCAGGATCAACCCGAGGTCATCCGGCCCGATCCCATCATCACGTACATCAATCACCTGCGGGTCATGCCCGGCAGCCCGGATCCGGGTCAGGGCTTTGCGACAAGTGTCGCAAGTTTTTAGTGCAAATACCCGCATAACTGCCGCCCTTTTGTGCAACCACCCCAGAGTGTTGGCATGGTTTGCATTATTTTTATGGCCCTGTCAGTTGCCTTTTTAACCCGCCTTCCCATCTTGATCAAAGGTAGGGTCCGACACGGGAGAAGGCGCGATGCCCAACGGCATAGTGAAGTGGTATAATACGACCAAAGGCTATGGATTTATCGCCCCTGCGAGCGGCGGCCAGGATATCTTTGTGCATGCCTCACCGGTGGAAAAGGCAGGGATGACCGGCCTGGCCGACAATATGCCGGTAGAGTTTGACCTGATCGAAGGCCGGGATGGTCGCCAGATGGCCGGCAACCTGCGCCAAGGTTAAGCCAATGCCTGCGTCACGCGGACCGCGACATAGGCCGACAGGCCCGAAATCACGCTCCCCCAGACGATGTCTGCCATGACCAGCTGCACCGACCAGTTTTTCATGATGGTCCAGCTGGTGAATTCGTAGCAGCCATAGGCGACCAGTCCCAGCAACGCGCCGTTGATAAGTGCGCTTGTGGCCGTGCCGTCGCGCAACGCCGGCAGAGTGGCAAACCACGTCAGCCCGCCGATATGGACGATGTAAAACAGCGCTGCCGGTCCGAGCCGCAGGGAGTCGGCCATTTGCGGGCCGATGACGGATTGGAACAGCGGCTTGATCACATTGGGCAACATGATCGCCTCGCCGATCAGAAAGACGATTGCGGTGACGGCGATGAGGATGAGTGGGGACATCAGGAGGCTCCTTTTGGGGGAGGAGGTAGGGCGAGGGGGTCGCCCGTCAATCAGGCGCCTTCCCCCCGCAACCACTGCGCCAGATCGGGCTCTTCGATCAGCCCCTGGGCGGCGCGGATGATGGTCTGGCCGACGTCGACCGGGTCCCAGACCAATTGGACGCCGTTCAGCGCCAGCACGGCATTCATCGCCCGGAAAGCGGTGCGTTTGTTGCCATCGTTGAAACAATGACCCCGCCCGACCGCAATTGCATTGGCGGCGGCCAGATCGAACACATCGACGATCATTCCATAAGCGAGGCGGTTATCGACCCGGCCCATGGCGGCGTCGAGCGATTTGTCCCGCGCCCGTCCCTGCAGTTCGCCGGGGTTAAGTACCTCGT
>JANOMH010000604.1:0-1789 GCA_031420215.1 Rhodobacterales bacterium
CGCCCAACTGGCTGCCGCCAAAGCGACGGTTGCGCATATCAAAGCCATCGACGCCAAGTTTAGCGCCGAAACCCCGGGGTTTGGCCCGCCGCTGGACGAACTGACAAAGATGGTGCAGCAGGTGGTCCGCCATATGTCAGAATATGTAGCCGCCCCAGCCGGAGCCGAGCCCGAAGTGGGTGAGGCCGAGGCAGATGATGCCCCCGCTTCCGCCCCGGCCCGTCGTGTTGGTGGCGGTGCGCCTGGCGCGATCGAGACCCAGCGCGATGTGACCGCAGCACTGGACGCAATCATCTCGTATTACCGCCGCGCCGAACCCTCCAGCCCGATTCCCATCGTGCTGGAACGTGCCAAACGGATGGTTGGCGCTGATTTCATGTCGATCGTCAAAGATATGGCACCAAAAGGTCTCGAAAATGTCATGCTGATCGGGGGGATTGACGACTGATGTATCGCCCTGCTGCATTCCCCCAAACTGAATCCAGATTAAGGAGCAATTGATGGCCACGAGCTCGCAGAAATTCATCGCCCGCAACCGGGCCCCGCGTGTGCAGATCGAATATGATGTCGAACTGTATGGCGCTGAAAAGAAAGTGCAATTGCCGTTCGTCATGGGCGTCATGTCCGACCTGTCGGGCAAGTCCGATGTGCCCTTGCCGCCCGTCGCCGACCGCAAGTTCCTTGAGATCGACGTCGACAATTTCGACGACCGGATGAACTCGATGAAGCCGCGCGCGGCTTTCTCGGTGCCCAATACCCTCACCGGCAAGGGGAATATGGCCGTAGATATCACCTTTGAATCGATGGACGATTTCTCTCCTGCTGCGATTGCAAAGAAGGTCGAACCATTGCGGGCCTTGCTGGATGCGCGCACCCAGCTTTCGAATTTGATGACGTATATGGACGGCAAGACCGGAGCCGAGGAATTGATTGCCAAAGTGATGCAGGACCCTGCGCTGTTGAAATCACTGGCCGCCAAACCCGCCCCTGACGCCGCCCCGGAGGAATAAGATATGAGCGACGCATCCTCTCAAACCGAAGGCGCTGCTGGCGCTACCGAAACCACCGAAGGCTCTGACTTTTCGGCGCTTCTGAACAAAGAATTCCGCCCCAAGTCGGATCAGGCGAAATCTGCCGTTGAATCCGCCGTCCGCACGCTGGCCGAACAGGCGCTGGCCAATACCGCGCTGATTTCGGATGACGCCCTGCGCTCGATCCAAGGCATCATTGCCGAGATTGACAAAAAGCTGACCGAGCAGATCAACGAGATTTTGCACCACCCCGATTTCCAGCAGATGGAAAGCGCGTGGCGGGGCCTGCATTATCTGGTCAACAATACCGAAACCGACGAGATGCTGAAAATCCGGGTGATGAATATCTCTAAGAAAGAGATGTCCAAAACTCTGCGCAAGTTCAAAGGCACCGCCTGGGATCAGTCGCCGATTTTCAAAAAGGTCTATGAAGAGGAATTCGGCCAGTTGGGCGGCCAGCCTTATGGCACACTGGTGGCCGACTATTTCTTTGACCATTCCCCGCCCGATGTGGAACTGCTGGGCGAAATGTCCAAAATCGCCGCATCTGCCCACGCGCCTCTGATCACCGGGGCCGCCCCGGCATTGTTCCAGATGGACAGCTGGTCGGAACTGGCCAACCCACGTGATTTGACCAAAATCTTTCAGACCCCGGAATATGCGGCCTGGACATCGTTGCGTGAAAGCGAAGACAGCAAATACGTGGGCCTTGCGATGCCCCGGTTCCTGGGCCGCTTGCCCTACGGCGCGAAAACCGA
>JANOMH010000605.1:0-3098 GCA_031420215.1 Rhodobacterales bacterium
TTGTACATCCAGACCAGATCACCATCCGCCTCAAGCCCCGGCAAAGTCCGGGCGCGGGCGCCGGTGGCCAGAACCACGGCTTTGGCGGTCAGCTCTTCGACCCCTTTATCGGTCTTGACCGACACCGCATTGGCCCCGGTCATCACGGCGGTGCCCATCACCACCTCGATCTTGTTCTTTTTCATCAGATGGCCAATGCCCGACGACAATTGCTTGGCCACCCCGCGCGAGCGTTTGACCACCGCATCCAGATCGTAGGAAATCCCCGTCGCCGACAGACCGAATTCCTTGGCCCGGTGCATCAGGTGGAACACCTCGGATGACCGCAGCATCGCCTTGGTCGGGATACAGCCCCAGTTCAGACATATGCCGCCCAGATGTTCGCGCTCGATTATCACGACCTTCAGGCCCAGTTGCGCCCCCCGGATCGCGGCAACATAGCCGCCGGGGCCTGCACCGATCACGATCATGTCAAAATTTCTGGCGGCCATCCCGGTATCTCCCTTTGAGCGGTTGAATTGGTTTGGCATTAAACCAATTTGGGCCCGACTGCCAGAGAGCTCAGAACATGGCAGCTATCCCGCCCGTGCAACCGCATCGCCATCACGGCGGACACAATTGCGCCCAGACTCTTTCGCCCGGTAAAGCGCCTCATCCGCCCGGCGCAGCAGTTCCTGCGGTTGCAGGCCTGAACCGGGATAGGCCGACACGCCGCTGGAAATGGTCACACGCGGCAGGAACCCATCCATATAGCGGACTGGCATCGTCGCAATGGCCTCGCGCAAGCGTTCAGCCAGTTCAACCGTGCCCTCCAGATCGGCTGCGGGCACCAGCACGGTAAATTCCTCACCGCCAAACCGGCAGGCAATCTCTCCCGCGACCATCACTTCGGCCAGTTTGTCGCCAATCGCGCGCAGCACCATATCGCCCGCATCATGGCCATGATTGTCGTTGAACAGTTTGAACTTGTCGGCATCAAAGGAAATCAGGCCGAAACTGCTGCCCCGCCGTTCGCAGATCGACATTTCACGGCGGATCGCATCCATGAAATAGCGGCGGTTATACAGCCCAGTCAGCGGGTCGCGGATCGACTGGTCGCGCAATTCGTCACGCAGTTTCACATTGGCAATCGCCATTGAAATATGCTCGCCACAGCGAATGGCAAAGGTGCCCTTGTCGGCAATCCGGGCCGAGGTCTCGCCCAGATGATCAAACCGGATGTGCAGCAATCCGACCGTATCGCCATGCGCGACGATGGGCACGCAGATATATTCCTCGACCGGGACGCCATGCCGATGCGCCTCGACATGTTCGCACATGAAACACAGGCCATCGGTCTGAAATTCGTAGCTCCGGCCCCGGCGCAGGGCCCAGCAGCTGTCGGCGGCAATCGTGTGATGCAAATCAATCGTGTTCCAGTTGCACTTGCCCTCCAGCGCATCGCGGCTATTGGAATATATATATAATTCGCCCTTTGACCCGGTCAGCAACCGCGCCATGAAGCGCGCGACGATCAGGAACAATTCCTCAAGCGATTTGCACGATTGCAGCCATTCATCCAATTGCGACAGCAGCTTGGCCTCGGTCTGGCGGGCGCGTTCCTGGATCAGCACATCGCGGGCACGCAGTTCGGCCTCTTCGGCCTGCTGGCGGGCGGCATCCAGATCACGCGCGGCTTTGCGCGCTTCGGTCACATCGGTGAAGGTGACCACATAGCCACCGCCGCGCATTGGGCGACCACTTGTCAGCACAACCCGCCCCGAGGGCAGATTGCGGTCAAAGGCATAGGGCCGATGGGCAGCGATCAGAGCATCGGATTCCACGCGCTCCTGCACGCTGAATTCGCCCCGCGCCACCGACAGGTTGCGGAAATCAGCGCGTTTCGTACCAATCGCCAGTTCGCCGGCCCGCAGTTCCAGGACCTGAAAGATCCGGGTATTGTGCAACTCGCAATGGCCGTCACCGGACCAGACCAGAATTCCCTGCTCCATCATGTTCATGATGTCATGGGCAATGCTGCCCCGCTCAGGCTGCGGGGTTTCCCCCGGCAGACTCCAGGATTCTGCCGTCTCCTCTGGCTCCACGAAAATCTTGTCCTGCTTCAATCCTGCATACCCCGGTCCGCTGATAAGGCGGCCTTTATGCAGCCCGAATCCTTGCGCAAAGGTTAAAACCCGGCACCGGCTGACAGATTTTTTCGACCCTCACGCCGCCTGAGCGTCGCGCAAGGCCCGCACCGTTGCGCCATAAGCGCCCGCCGCCAGCCAGACCTCTTCTGCCGGGGTGGACACCCGGCCCAACGCAGCATTGCGAAACGGAAACCGGCCAAACTGCCGGATCACATCGCGGTGCGCCTGCGCATGCAGCAGGTTATCGGACAAATCACGCGACATCCGGGCGGCAATCAACCGGACACACCGATCCTGATCCACCAGATTTTCCGAATGCATCAGCGGTAGATAGAAAAACTGCCGGGCCGGTTCGCTGATTTGCTGATCCCAGTCGCGGGTCACCGCCACTTTGCAGGCGGCACGGGCATGGCGGTCTGACTCAAACGATTTGGCCTCATCGCGAAACATATTGCGCGGAAATTGATCAGTCAGGATGATATAAGCCAGCGTGCCGACCGGATAGGTCAGCCACAGCCCGCAGGCCCCCTCCATCGCGGCCTCCCACGTGGC
The DNA here is from genome assembly GCA_031420215.1 of Rhodobacterales bacterium. Lineage (GTDB taxonomy): Bacteria > Pseudomonadota > Alphaproteobacteria > Rhodobacterales > Rhodobacteraceae > JANOMH01. Next base: position 2,682 of record JANOMH010000605.1, read on the forward strand.
CAGAAAGCGGGTCCGAATGTCCGCGTCCAACTCTGGCGAGCCCGCATACCAGCCCTTTGGCCCGATCTCATCCAGCCAATAGCGCAGCACGTCTTCTGGTTTTTGCATCTTTACCCCACCCCGCTCCTGGTCCCGATTGTTCCACCGGCTGCGGCCAATGGTGACAGAATCATGACGTCAAAGCAAGAATTTCCCTGATTCACGCGGCTTTATCATGATCAGGCGCATCAGCATCGCGCGAACTGGCATCACGGTAAACCTCTTGCGCCAGCCCCGCCGCCACCGGACTTGCCTGTGCACCGATCGGCGCATAAGAGGCGCGGTCCGGATTGTCCACGGCCTTGCGCCGGGTCATCCGCCAGGCGGCATAACCGGCCAGCCCCAGCATCAGCACTGCGATAAACGCCCAAAACCCGG
>JANOMH010000606.1:0-2434 GCA_031420215.1 Rhodobacterales bacterium
CCGCCCGATGGCCGCCAGCCCGGCCAGAACCGCAGCCCCCAACGCCGCCAGAAACCCAGTCATGTCGACAGATACCGGCGCTGATAGCGGTGGCCAAGCGAGGTCAGAATCTCATAGCCAATGGTTCCAGCCACAGCCGCCAGTTGGTCGACGGTCTGATGCGGCCCGATCAGGGTCAGATAAGCGGGCACCTCGGTCAGGTCGGTCACATCGACAGTCATCAGGTCCATCGACACACGGGCGACCAGCGGGCAGGGTTGATCCTGATGCCACAGGGTCGCCTTGTGCGACAATGACCGCAGCAGCCCGTCCGCATAGCCTGCGGCCACCGTGGCAATCCGGCTGGGGCGTGCAGCCTGCCAGGCGTTGCCATAGCCCACCACCTCGCCCACCTGCAGATCACGGATCTGCACCACCGGCAGGTCAAGGGTCACAACAGGCAGGCCCTCAAAGGGTGCTGCCCCATACAGACCAATGCCGGGGCGGGTCAGATCGAAATGATAGGCCGGTCCCAACAGAATGCCGCCCGTGGCCGACAATGACCGGGGGGTCGAAATCCCGTCGGTCATCTGGTGAAAGATATCCAGCTGATAGGCGTTCATCGGGTGGTCGGGGTCATCGGCACAGGCCAGATGTGACATCACCAGTGCCGGGCGCTGCTCTAATGCCATGGCGGCCACGGCGGCCCATTCATCCCATTCCAGCCCCAGCCGGTTCATGCCGGTATCCAGCTGAATGCCAAACGGATGGCCGGGAAGCGCCTCGAAATGCCGGGTCAGCTGGTCGATGGAATTGAGCATCGGCGTCAGCGTCAGATCGGCGATCATATCGGTATCGCCGCGCATATGGCCGGAAAACACACAGATTTCAAAGGCCGGACCCAGCGCCTCGCGCACGGCGGCGCCTTCTTCGGCGGCGGCGACGAAAAACCGCTTGGCCCCGGCACGGGCCAGCGCGCGGGCCACGCGGGCGGCCCCAAGGCCGTAACCATCGGCCTTGATCACGGCGGCGGTTTCGCAATTGGTCATGGCGTCCAAGGCCCGCCAATTGGCGGCGACAGCATCCAGATCGATGGCAAGGGCTGCAGTGCTCATGAGGCGTCTTTTGACAGCGAAGGGGGCAAGGTCAAGGGAAAAGCGTCGGGGTCCGGCCCGTCGGTATCGTCCTCGTCTAAATCTGCGGCCAGCCGTTTGGGCCGCGAAATCAGCAAGGCCACGTCGATCAGCGCCCGCGGCATCGACAGCCCGCCGGGGCAGGTCATGTAAACAGCGGTCCAGACCGGACCGAACTTATCCTTGAAATTGCGCAGGCCCTCGAAACTGTAGAACTCATCGCCGCGCCGATAGACCATGGTGCCAATCCGGGTCCAGACACTGGCCAGCGGGTGGTTGCGCAGGCCTGACAGCGGCGCACCGCCCAGATTGAACCAGTGATATCCCATCGCCTTGGCGGCCAACAGGGTTTCGGTCATCATTGCATCCATCAGCACCGGAGTCTGGCCGGGCAGGTGGCGCATCAGGTCGATGGAGATCTCTTCAAACGCGGCGCCGCGCCACAGATTGGCAAAGGCGACGATTTTTTCGTCAAGGCACATGATCGCCAGATCAAACTCGGCCAGATAAGTCGGATCGAACCGGCCCAGCGAAAAACCCTTTTCAGACCCATGTCTTGTGTCAAGCCAGGCATCCGACACAATGCGTAGTTGGGCGATATGGGCTGGCACTTCGGCGCGCGGCAGGATGCGAAACGTAAGTCCATCGCGTTCCGCCCGACCCCTGGCATAACGCAAATCCTTGCGGGCGGGGCCATCGAGGGTGAAGGCAGTCAGATCAACGCGCGCGACCTCTCCGGTTTTCAGGATCGCATGGCCGAAGTCCAGCAGCTGCACCATCTGGGTGGCGTCAATGCCATAAAACACCGGCTTGCAGCCCGCCCGGTCGGCCCGCTCGGCCAGTTGCCAGATCAGTGCCTCGCCCGCCGCTGCAGCGCCGAACGGGCCACCCAGACAAACCCAGGAGCGGCCCGAAATGCCATACATCAGGGCAGCATCGCCCTGTGGGGACATCAGGAATCGTTTGTCGCCCAACAGGGCCACCTGACGGGCGGATTCCGGGGCTTGCCGCAACAAGGCGCGCACCTGCTGTGGCACCGGCTGCGGGGCAGGCTTGGCCCTCACCGGGCGGTTGACCAGCGCGTCCAGAGCCAGTGCGGCCACCGCAATGGCCAGCGCCAGCGTCGCCCGCAAGAACCGGGGCGCATCGCCACCCCAGGCAAAATCCCACCATAATTCAGAGCGGTAGGTCACATTGCGATAACCCAGAAAGCCGATGACCGTGACCGCGAGCAAGGTGACCGCAACCCAGATCAGCCAGGACAGGCTTGGGCGCAGAAAACTGCGCCAATCGCCCCGGCGGTGAAACGCGGCGCGGGTCAG
>JANOMH010000607.1:0-5351 GCA_031420215.1 Rhodobacterales bacterium
TCTTTCTGGACCTGAACGGTCAGATCACCGGGTTCGACCGGGATATGGGTGATGAGCTATGCCTGCGGGCGCAGTTCGACTGCACCTGGGTTGCAACTGATTTCAACGCCCTGATCCCCGATCTGGCGGCCGGGCAGTTCGATCTGGTTATTGCCGGGCTGACCGACACGCCCGAGCGGCGGCAATGGGTGGATTTCAGCGACATCTATATGCAGGGCGGCACCACCAACTTATTCGTAGGGTTCCCCGATGCGCCCGCCCCCGCCGATGCGCGGATTGCAGTGCAGGCGGGCACATTGCAGGAAACCCGGCTGATTGCGTTGGGCTATACACCCCTGCCCTATCCGTCAAATCAGGCTGCACTTGAGGCGGTGATGGCGGGCGCTGCCGATCTGGCCTTTGGCGCAGACGCCTATATGCAACATGCCACACTGGCGCGGTTTTACGACCTTAAAGTGCTGCACAGCGATGTCAGCGCAGTGACCGGGGCCTCGATTGCATTGGCCCAAGATAACGATGCGCTGCGGGACCGGCTGAATGCCGTGCTTGCCGCCATGCAGGACGACGGCACGATAGACCGTCTGGCCGCAAAATGGTTTCCGACCGAGGGGGATACTTGACCGGGGGCCGACCACTCGACTTTACACTCACAGGAGAAAAACGTGAAAAATCTGATCCTTACAACCGCCGCTTTGGCGTTCAGTGCTGGCGTTGCACTGGCCCAGGACACCATCCGCATGGGGACCGAAGGCGCCTACCCCCCCTATAACTTCATCAATGACGCGGGCGAAGTTGACGGGTTCGAGCGTGAATTGGGCGACGAGTTGTGCAAGCGCGCTTCGCTGACTTGCGAATGGGTCACCAATGAATGGGACAGCATCATTCCGAACCTTGTGTCCGGCAACTATGATGTGATCATCGCAGGGATGAGTATCACTGACGAGCGGGACGAAGTCATTGATTTCACCCAGGACTACTATCCGCCAACGGCGTCGGCCTATGTCGCCTTGGCTGCTGATGCCGATGTCATGGGCGGCATGGTGGCCGCACAGGTATCGACCATTCAGGCAGGCTACGTGGCCGCATCTGGCGCGACTTTGCTGGAGTTTGCAACACCGGATGAAACCATTGCCGCCGTGCGCAGTGGCGAGGCTGTGGCCGTGCTGGCCGACTATGACTATCTGGCCCCGATCGTAGAAGCATCAGCCGGTGAGCTGACTTTTGTTGGCGAACCCGTCCCCTTGGGCGGTGGCGTGGGCATGGGTCTGCGTGAAACCGATACCGAGCTGAAGGCATCCCTGGATGCGGCCATCACCGCGATGAAGGCCGACGGGTCACTGAACACCCTGCTGGTCAAATGGTTCGGCGACGCCGTAACCACCTACTGATCCAAAGGACGGGGCGGCCTTATACGGGCTGCCCCACCCGACCCATGTTCAGCATGTGCGCCAGCCCGGATACCCTGCCCAGCCTTAGCTGGCTGATATGCTATCTGACCACGGCCAAGCATATGTCGCTGTATTATTCATTCGGCACAGTACTTGCCCTGCTGGCCATTACGGCCCCCGCTGCACTCGCCTTCGGCTTTGGCGGGGCCATGGCGGCCCGCAGCCGGATCTGGCCAGTGCAATGGTTTGGCCGCGCCTATGTCAGCGTCGTGCGCGGCGTGCCCGATATTGCGTTTTTCCTGTTTTTTGTCATCGCTCTGGATCAGGGCTTTGAATGGCTGCGTCATCAGGTCAAATGCCCCGACTGGGATCAGCCGATCCGGCAGGGCAATGATTTCATCGTCTGCGACCCGGCCAAGCTGCCCTTGGGCAATGCCGCGCAATGGGTGCACGAAGTCTATGGATTCTCGCTGGCCGTCCTGACCTTTTCCATCGTGTTCGGGGCCTTTGCGGCCAATGTGATCTTTGGTGCGATGCGGGCGGTGCCCCGGCCGCAACTGGAAACCGCCGAGGCCTATGGCATGTCGCGCAGTCAGACATTCTGGCGCATTCTGGTGCCGCAGATGTGGGTCTTTGCCCTGCCCGGCCTGTCCAATCTGTGGATGGTGCTGATCAAATCCACGCCCTTGCTGTTTCTGTTGGGGGTCGAGGATATTGTCTATTGGTCCCGCGAACTGGGCGGCACCAAGACCCCGCAGTTTACCGATTATCCGCATGGCGACTGGCGCGTGTGGTATTTCCTGTTCCTGCTGGTTTTCTATCTGGGCTTTACCAAGGTGTCCGAGGTTGTGCTGGAACGGCTGATGCTGCGACTGACCAAGGGGCAGGCTACAGCCGGTGGTGAAGCCCAGCGCAGGGCCGCCGGATGAGTTGTTGGGACACCATATCCGCCTATGGCCTGCGGTCGCTCGGCATTGGCGAAAAGCTGTTGCCGTCCACAGATTTCACCTTGTGCCAGCAGGTCACTCTGATCGGGTCGGGGATGATCTGGAATATTTATTTTGGTCTGTTCGCGTTAATCACCGGGTTCGGGCTGGCCACAGCGGTGGCCGTGGGCAAAGGCTCGCGGCACACTTGGGTCCGCAAACCCTGCGAATGGTTCATCTTTGTATTTCGCGGCTCGCCGCTCTTCATCCAGTTCTTTTTCGCCTATTTCCTGTTCCTGTCGGTCAAGCAAACCTCGCCCGCTTTGGGGGCCTTTACTGCCGCATGGCTCGGGGCATTGGTGGTGCTGTTCCTGAACACGGCGGCCTATTCGGCAGAAATCTTTTACGGCGCACTGCGGTCAATCCCAAAGGGTGACATCGATGCCGCCGATGCGTACGGCCTGTCCGGCTGGGCCCGGTTCCGCCGGGTGATCTGGCCCACGATGCTGCGGCTGGCCTGGCCCGCCTATACGAACGAGGCGATTTTCCTGTTTCACGCCACGACTTTGGTGTTTTTCAGCGGTTTTCCTGCCGTCCAGCAACGCGGTGACGCGCTGTACTATGCGTCCTATTTCGCCGACAAGACCTTCAACCCGTTCATCCCTTACCCGATCCTTGCGGGGTATTTCATCTTGCTGACCCTGACCGTGATCGGGCTGTTTTCGCTGGTCAACAAAAGACTGAACCGGCATCTGCCTGCCGACCGGCGTGCCCGGATCAAGTATCGGCCAACGGTGATCAGGTAGGGGCGACCATACGGCGCAAAGCACCTTTCCGGCGGACCATTTCTCCTATACTTTGATCAGTGGCAAAGGGCAGCGCCTGACCGCCGGGTGGGCGCTGCGGTGCTTGTTCTGCAAAGCTTTATGGTGCCGCCTCTCCTGTAGAAATTCGAGGCTCCGCTGCTGCAAAAGCGCCTTCCCGTGGGGGCGGTCTGGCGCTGCCCGGCGGCGCTGCGCGCCTCGATTCCGGGCGAAGAGTGGGTCTGACCTTTGGTCCGCGTCAAACCTAAAGCAGATGTCGGGGGCAGCGCCCGCCCTGCGGGAAGCAGGCGCTGAACGATTCTGCCATGACCTGCCTATCGGATTCCTGTGGGTCCTTGGCTGAACGGGCCTGCTGGGCTGCGCCAATGGAAACGCCACGGGGTTGCCCTTTAACCCGCCACAGGCTACCACTGACCCACCTGAAACCTTTGGTGTCAAAATGAAAATCGGCATCCTGCAGACGGGCTACGCGCCAGACGCGTTGCGCCCGATGTATGGGGATTATCCTGATCTGTTCGCGAAATTGCTGGACGGACAAGGGCTTACCTTCAAAACCTACCGCGTTGTCGATATGGAGTTTCCAGACTCGATTGCCGATTGTGACGGCTGGCTGATCACCGGGTCGCGGCATGGGGCCTACGAGGCGCATCCGTTCATTCCGCCGCTTGAGGCGTTCATCCGCGATTGCTATGCCGCGTCCGTTCCTATGGTCGGGGTCTGCTTTGGCCATCAAATCATCGCGCAGGCGATGGGTGGCAAGGTCGAGAAATTCAACGGCGGCTGGTCCGTAGGGCGCACTGAATACAACTTCGGCGGCGATACGGTTGCGCTGAACGCATGGCATCAGGATCAGGTCACACTTAAACCCGATAGTGCAACAGTCTGCGCCAGCAGTGAGTTTTGCGAAAACGCCGCACTTGTGTATGGCGACCGCATGTTCACCGTACAGGCGCACCCCGAATTCAGTCCGGCATTCGTGGCCGACATGGTCGAAAAACGCGGCCGCAATCTTGTGCCGGACCCGCTGCTTGACCGTGCCGCCGCAGCCACCCAAGACCCCATAGATAACGCCCGACTGGCCCGCCAGATCGCGGCCTTCTTCAAGCAAAGAGAGCTCGTATCATGAGCAACTGGACCGACGAAATCCCCGAAGCTGCGAAAAAATACCTTGAGAAAAACCGTCTGGACGAAGTCGAATGCATCGTCCCCGACCTGCCCGGCATCAGCCGTGGCAAGGCGGTGCCTGCCGCCAAATGGGAACGCCAAAAGTATTTCCACCTGCCCAATTCGATCTTCATGCAGACCATCACCGGCGACTGGGCCGATGCGGCGGGCGAGGAGGGGTTTCTGGAACCCGACATGACCCTGCGCCCCGACCTGTCCACCGCCAGCGCCGCCCCCTGGGCCATCGACGGCACGCTTCAGGTGATCCACGATGCCTATGACCAAAAGGGCAATCTGATTCAGACTTCGCCGCGCAACGTGCTCAAACGGGTCTGCGATCTGTATCGGGCCGAAGGCTGGACCCCTGTCGTGGCACCCGAGATGGAGTTCTACCTTGTCGCCCGGCAGAACGATCCGGCCAAAGCGATTGAGCCGATGTTGGGCCGCACGGGTCGCCCTGCTGCGGCGCGGCAGGCCTATTCGATGTCAGCCGTTGATGAATACGGCCCGGTGATCGACGATATCTATGAGTTCGCCGAAATTCAGGGGATCGAGATTGACGGCATCACTCAAGAGGGCGGCGCTGGCCAGTTGGAGATCAACCTGCGCCATGGCGATCCGGTCAAACTGGCCGATGAGGTGTTCTACTTCAAACGCCTGATCCGCGAGGCCGCGTTGAAACACGATTGTTTCGCCACCTTCATGGCCAAACCGATCGAGGGCGAACCCGGATCGGCGATGCACATCCACCATTCAGTGACCGATGACAAAGGCCGCAACCTGTTCAACGGGCCGCAAAACGGCGAAACCGACGCGTTTTTCCACTTCATCGGCGGCTTACAGGAACACATGCCATCGGTGATCGCGATCATCGCGCCCTATGTGAACAGCTATCGCCGCTACGTGCGCAACCATTCTGCCCCGATCAATCTGGAATGGGGCCGCGACAACCGCACCACCGGGTTGCGCGTGCCGATCAGCCCGCCCGATGCGCGGCGGATCGAAAACCGGCTGGCCGGGATGGATTGCAATCCGTATCTGTGCATCGC
>JANOMH010000608.1:0-5749 GCA_031420215.1 Rhodobacterales bacterium
CGCGGCTTTTGCCAAGGAATTGCAGTTCGATCTGGGCGGCAAAAAGATCAAGCTGGACAGCTTGTGGATCAACATCCTGCCGCAGGGCGGCGTGCATACCGGCCATATTCACCCGCATTCGGTGATCAGCGGCACGACTTATGTGACTATGCCCAAGGGGGCCAGCGCGATCAAATTCGAGGATCCGAGGTTGCCGATGATGATGGCCGCCCCACCGCGCAAGGCCAAGGCGCGCGATGAAAACCGCACCTTCATCTATGTCTCACCCAATGCGGGCGATGTGTTGCTGTGGGAAAGCTGGCTGCGCCACGAGGTGCCGGTCAATATGGCCGGGGATGACCGGATCAGCGTCAGTTTCAACTACAGCTGGGGCTGACCCGCCCGCTTGGTAATATCATTCGACCGAACAGATGGCGGCTGTTACCCTTGGGACAGCGCATGATGGGTGTTTGGAGGAATGCTTGTCATGTGACCGTCAGGGAGGACAGCATGACCATTTATCACAGCCCGTTTGCCGATATTGATATTCCCGCCATGTCGATCACCGATCATATTCTGCCCGCACTCGCTGCCCGTGCCGATCTGCCGGTGCTGATCGACGGACCGACCGGCCGGGCCCTGACCGGGGCGATGCTGGAGGATATGATACGGCGGCTGGCGGGCGGGCTGACGACCCGCAACCTTGGGCCCAGTTTGACCGGGGGTCATGTGGTGGCTCTGATGGCCCCCAATATCCCCGAATATGCGGCGATCTTTCATGGGGTCGCCTATGCCGGTGGAACGATCACGACGATCAACCCGCTGTATACGGCGGATGAATTGCGCTTTCAGCTGAACGACGCGCGGGCGGAAATTCTGATCACCATCCCGGCGTTTCTGGAGACGGCAAAGGCTGCCATTGTCGGCACCGGCGTCACCGAGATTTTCGTGTTGGGTGAAGCGGATGCCACGCCATTTTCCGACCTGTTGGGCGCGCCGCAAATGGCGCAGACTCCGGTCGATCTGGACCAGCACACCCTGGTATTGCCCTATTCATCCGGCACCACCGGCCTGCCCAAAGGGGTGATGCTAAGCCATGCCAGTCTGGTGGCCAATGTCGAACAGTTGCGGGCGGTTTTTCCGCTGGAGACTGGCGAAACATCCATCGCGGTTCTGCCCTATTTCCACATTTATGGCATGAATGCGATCATGAACCCGTTTCTGATGCAGCAGGCGGTGCAAATCACCATGCCGCGCTTTGATCTGGAGATGTTCCTGCGCCTGATTGCGACCCACAAAGTGGCCAAGATTTTTATCGTCCCGCCGGTGGTTTTGGCGCTGGCCAAACACCCGATGATCGACAGTCATGATCTTTCCTCGCTGAAGGTGGTATTTTCCGCGGCGGCCCCGTTAGGTGCTGAACTGGCAGGGGCTTGCGCAACCCGGCTAAACTGTGACGTCATCCAAGGGTATGGCATGACGGAATTGTCACCGGTCAGCCATTGCATCAAAACCGGGCAAAACCGTCCCGGTGCTTCGGGTGTCGCGGTGCCGCAAACGCAATGCCGGATCATTGACACAGAAACCGGCCTGGATGCGGTGCGGGGCGGCACGGGAGAGTTGTGGATCAAAGGGCCGCAAGTGATGCAGGGCTATCTGAACAACCCCGCTGCCACCGCCAATACTTTGGACACAGACGGCTGGCTGCGCACCGGCGATATCGCCCGGATTGATGAAGACGGCTATCTGTTCATCGTCGACCGGCTGAAAGAATTGATCAAATACAAGGGCTTTCAGGTGGCTCCGGCGGAATTGGAGGCCCTGATACAATCTCATCCAGATGTGGCAGACGTGGCGGTTGTGGGGATGGCCGATGACGAAGCGGGCGAATTGCCTGTGGCTTTTGTTGTGACCAAACCGGGGGCAGTGCAGGACGGGACTGCCCTACAGACCTTTGTGGCGGGCCATGTGGCCAGCTACAAGCAGATCCGGCATGTCCGATTTGTCGATGCGATCCCGAAGTCGGCGAGCGGCAAGATTCTGCGCCGGGTGCTGAAGGCCGGGCTGTAGGGCAGGGCTTGGCCGGATTAATTCTTTGGCGGCCAGACCGGGTCCAGCGATCCTGTCGCCAGCCGGGCGGCTAGGGCTGGTTCGTAATCAGCCATCGAATGGTGTAATCCTCCGGTGGCGGTAGGGTTCAGCCCGCGCACTGATCCGATGCGCCGAAACCCGGCTTCGGCGGCCATGACAGCGCCGATAATATCGTCATTGTTCACCAGGTTCAGCGCCCAGCCTTCGCCGGGTAACGGATCAGTCCCGAAACAGGGCCGGGGAGAGGCGAAACAAATCGTCGGCACCTGATAATGGCAGGCCAGAATCTGCGCCGACCCGGCCCCCAGCGAATGGCCGATGATGAACTTTGGTTGCCGGGCGGCCATGAAGATCGCCACCTCCAACGCGTGCCGGGCAAAGCCGAAGTGCCATATTGCATTGGCAATCGCCGGATTCGCCCCGCCCCAGCCGACCTGCGCCCCTTTGGCATTAAAGGCTTGCAGGTTATATTTGGTCCAATCGGCGAATTCATTGGTGCCGGGAATGACCAGGATGTCATCCATGGTCAGGTAAGCCTGCGCGCTGCCAGTGTTTTTCGCCTTGAGCGATGGCAAGGCGGCTGGCCCGTTATACGACAGCCGCACCAGTTCTGCGGCTTGCATCAGTGGTAAATGGTGCATGATACCCCTCCTTGCCCCGACGTCACCATATGAGCGCAAGGAGGGGTAGGCGTCCAGTCAGGGAAACCGGACCTGTTCAGGCCGCAATGATACAGGGCTGCTGACGCGTCTGGACCGTGGCATCGGGCACAGGATCAGCCAGCCTGCGTTTGCGCATTACCGGCAGGAAGGGGTTGACAGGATTGGCAAAGTGCTAATGGAGAGTGACCGCTGACCTTGGCCGGGCCTGCGACCGGGTCGGCAGGCCCGTCAAAAAACCAATGGCCCTAGCGGTAAACCTGCTCTTCGGTCGGGAAGGCGCGGGATTTTACTTCTTCCGCGTAGCGCCGCACAGAGTCCTCGATCATCGGCCCCAATTGCCCATAGACTTTGACAAATTTCGGGGTCCATGGATTGAGCCCGAGCATATCCTCAAGCACCAGAATCTGCCCATCGCAATGCACAGATGCCCCGATCCCAATGGTCGGGATCGCAATCGCTTGGGTGATTTGCACGGCCAGAGGTTCAACCATGCCTTCGAGCACGACTGCAAAGGCCCCGGCATCGGTAACGGCATGGGCATCGGCGAGATGCAGCGGCCATGTATCCTCGTTGCGGCCTTGGGTCTTGAAGCCGCCCATCACATGGCTGGATTGCGGGGTCAGGCCGATATGGGCCATGACCGGAATGCCGCGGTCGGTCAGGAACCGGATGGTATCGGCCATGCGTTTGCCGCCCTCAAGTTTCACCGCACCGCAGCCGGTTTCCTTCATCACCTTGGCCGCATTGCGAAACGCCATGTTGGGGCTTTCCTCGTAGCTGCCAAAGGGCATGTCCACGACGATCAGCGCCTTTTTCGTGCCCCGCACCACCGCCCGCCCGTGCATGATCATCAGGTCCAGCGGCACCCCGATGGTGCTCTCCATCCCGTGCATCACCATGCCCAGACTGTCGCCTACCAGGATGAAATCGGCATAGCGGTCAACGATGGCCGCCGTATGCGCGTGGTAAGAGGTGAGCGAAACGATCGGATCGCCGCCTTTCCTTTTTGCAATCTGGGGGACGGTATTGCGGCGGACTTGTTGGGTCTGGTCAGATGGTTGAACACTCATTTTCGAACCTCGCGTTGATCGATGAGGAGGACGGGGTTGTCGGGTGGGCCGAATTCGGCGCTGATCATGATGCCGATGTGGGTCCAGTCGGCACCGCTGATTTCGCCAAAACTGATGGGGTCGACAATGTCGACGGCCTTGAACCGGGCGCGCGGTTCAGTGCTGATCCGGCTGCGGATATGGGCGGCAATCTGGGCGGCTGTCGCGGTCGTGGCCATCGCTTCGGCCTCGGTCAGGGCCGTATTCAGAACGACCGCCGCTAGCCGGTCTGCCGGGGTCAGCCGTATATTGCGCGACGACATCGCCAGCCCGTCAGGTTCCCGCATCGTGGGCACGCCGGTGATGCCGATGGGCATGTGCAGGTCGCGCACCATGGCCCGGATTACCGCCAGTTGCTGGTAGTCCTTTTGGCCAAAATAGGCGGTATCGGCCCCGGCGATGTTGAACAGTTTGGCGACAACCGTGGCGACCCCCCGGTAGTGGCCGGGCCTGACTGCACCATGAAACAGACCAGACAGCCGGGTCGTCTCGACAATGGTTTCGTCCCCGTCCGGATAGATTTCAGCAGCTTGCGGGATCAACACCGCATCGCATCCGGCATCCCGCAGCATCGCCAGATCGGATTTTTCGCTGCGTGGATAGGCGGCGAGGTCTTTTGGATTACCAAACTGGGTGGGGTTCACGAAAATCGTGGCGATCACACGCGGATGGTCAGCCTTGGCCGCTGCAATCAGCGCCATATGCCCCGCATGCAGCGCGCCCATCGTGGTTACCAGCCCCACGGTCTCTCCCGCCAGCCGAAAGCCCGACACAGCGGCGCGAAATTCTGCGATTTTGTGGCAAATCAGCATGGCACCCCTTTGGCTGTCACATGCCACCTTGATAGTGCGGGGCGCGGGATGCTTCAACCGGGGTTGTCGGTTTCATCGCCTATCATGTCGGACCCCTCTCGCTCCCTCGCCCGGATTGCGCCAGATTGCAGCCAGTATTTCAAAGGAGTCGCCGGATGAAAACCCATGTCAAAGCTCTGGTTGTCGGCGGCGGGGCTGTCGGCACCTCGATTGCCTATCATCTGGCCCGCGCGGGTTGGGCCGATGTCATGCTGCTGGAGCGGGATGAACTGACATCCGGGTCCACCTGGCATGCGGCCGGCCTGTTGCCGCTGTTCAACATGTCATTTGCGACGACCCATATCCACAAATATTCGGTCGATTTTTATAAATCGCTCGAGGCTGAGACTGGCCTGAGCGCCGGATTTGCCGTCGTCGGCAATCTGCGCATGGCCCAGACCAAGGCGCGGATGGACGAATACATGGTCTATGCCACAACGGCGGAAACCTGCGATGTGCCGTTTGAATGGCTGACCCCTGCGCAGATCAAGGACCGCTGGCCGCTGGTGCGCACCACGGACCTTGAGGGCGCGATTTTTCACCCGACCGACGGCTATATCAACCCCGCCGATGTGACCATGGCGATGGCCAAGGGCGCGCGCCAGCATGGCGCGGTGATCGAACGGCGCTGGCAGGCGGATGGCTACAAATGGGTGGGCGATCATTGGGAAGTGACGTGTACCAAGATGGTCGAGCAGGGCGGCAACCTGGTTCCATCAGAGGAACAGATCGTCATTCATGCCGAACATGTCGTCACTGCAACCGGCAACCATGCGCAGCGGACCGCCAAGTTGCTGGGCATCAAAAGCCCCGCGATTCCGGTGGAACATCAGTTCATCGTCACCGAACCCGACCCGATGCTGGTCGAATGGCGCAAGAACAACCCGCAGCATCCGGTTTTGCGCGATGCCGATGCGAAATGGTATGTAAGGGAGGAACGGGGTGGCTGGATTCTCGGCCCCTATGAGCAGGGTGCCCCGGCCCGGTTTGAATATGGCGTGCCGGACTCGTTCCGCGCCGATCTGTTCCCGCTCGATCTGGACCGGATCGAGGGCGA
>JANOMH010000609.1:0-1545 GCA_031420215.1 Rhodobacterales bacterium
TCATAGGAACCTTGATGCTCCAGCACCATGCGAACAGCCCGCGCCCGCATCTCCGGTGAATAACGATTTGATGTCTTACTCTTTTCCATAACCCTCATCCTTACTCAGGTTGAAGATCTCCGGCAAACCCGGGGCGGTTCAGTCGATCAGGACCAACAAGTGTGACTCGGCCGTGCTCGGGTGCGGCACCCACATCGCCCGTGTGCCAGACGAAGAACATGCGATGCACGCCGTCCATTTCGGCCATCCGCGCCACATAGTCATTGAGCTGGGCCGGTGTTGCTCGAGACTTGACCTGCACGAACGCTCTCTCCTGCGTGGAGGGCAGGATCAACTCGATATCGACGGTGTTCTGGACGCCCCCGGTTGCGCCCGTGCGTTTCCAGCCGCTGGACGAGAATACCAGGTCGACCAGCAGCTCGAAGTCCTGCCAGTTCAGAAGACCCATCAACCCGAGAATCGCGGCAATCATCTGCGTTTCTGCCTGTACCGCAGCTTCGACCTGAGGTGTCACCTCGCCCCCAAGTTTTCGGAGCAGGTAATCTTCTGCATCAACCCCACAAATCGTACCGCGAAATCCCTGAACTTTCAGAAGGCGGCCTGACAGGCGCTCGTAGAACAGATCCTCGCCGCCCACCGTATGACCGTGCCAGCCGTCCACCGTTCTGCGAAGTTTGGTCCTGTCCGCGAGCAGTTCCACAGGGCCACTTGGTCGGCACCAGTACATGCGCCCCGCATGGAAGCTGATGAATACCGAGGTTTCCGGTGCGGTGTAGAAGGTGCGGGCCTGGTTCATATCGCTGGTCAGGACCGCGTCATTGCCATTTCGATGCGCGCGCCATGCTTGCCGAGCGCCGTCCCAGTCCCCAGCAATGCAAAGATCGTGCGATAGCTCGCGATACCCGAAACGGAGGACGCCCCCGCCGATTGCTTCGGCCTCCCATTCACCACCTCGGCCAAGTTTGATGTAGTGCGTGCTGGTCGCTTCAAGCCTTGGCATTATCTCGCCTGCCCGGTTTTCTCTTCTCGTTCGACCAAGGTTGCAGAGGCTGGATCGTAGCGGTAGCCGACAATCGTGCCATCCTTGATCCGCTCCACGGCCTCGTCGATCACGAAAAGCGGCACCATGAACCATTCTTTTGGCACGTAAGGACGGCCAAAGCGATCAATGATCTCCACGTCAAACCTTGCGGGGTCGAAGATCCGGTGGATCAGGTTCTCAAGTTTCGACCGTTTAATGTTGAACAGCTCATAGGTGGCAACCACCTCGACATCCGCCAGCAAAAATGTCGGCTGCAAGCTTGCGCTAGCAATCCGCTGTTTCACGCCGTTACCTGTCACGCCGATCTTGTGAACCAGTTCGCGGTGCGCGACGACCATCGGGTGATCGGACTTGCTGCGCAGCACATAGATCGTGCCGCTGTGGATGTTGTTGGTCTGCAGCAATCCGCCCAGATCGGATTTGTTGGACACTCCCTGCCGCAATCGTTTGAGTGTGGTTTCCTTGTTTCCAAAGGCCTCAAGGAACTGGAAGGGGAACTCCTG
>JANOMH010000610.1:0-5064 GCA_031420215.1 Rhodobacterales bacterium
CCCAGCAGGTCGGTGCCTTGTTGCGGGCTGAACTGATGCGGGTCTTCGGCACCCAAAACCAACAGACCGGGCAGGCGGCCCTGGCCCAGATCCAGCTTCAGGCAGGCCTCGGACCGGATATATCCGGCTTTCTCGCCATAGATCGCCCCGGTGTCCGGCTGCATCTGCCGCAAGGTCACGGCCCTTGTGGCCAGATTGCGACCCCGGCTCAGGTAGCCGTCAATGAACCCCGGTTCGGCCACGCTGAGCACATCGCCCAGCCGTTTGATCGCCGGATCATCGGCCGCGCTGACCGATTCAATCACCAGCCGCAGCGCATCGACCCGTAGTATTTCGGCCACATCCGTGCCCAGATCATGCAAGAAAACCTCGAACCTGGTCGCGTCCATCATCCGGGTAATGGCGCGGTGCACCTGATTGGTCCCGGCCAGATTTTCGTAAGCCGCAGCGATGACTGAACGGTGCGTATCCTCAAGCCGGTCCAGCCGCGCCTCAAGCCGCTGCATGGCGATGCCGCGCAGGTCTACAATGTTGTTTCCCATGGACTTTTCATTGGCAGCGACCAGCGCTTTCATGATGTCCTTATCGTCCAACAGAACGGCGGGGTCGGCCATAATCGTATCGCGAACTGCATCATCCATCTTTGGCCTACTGCTCATGCTGTCACTCTTATCTGGACAAGTTCGGACCCCCTATAGCAGGGTTATCCACAAGATTCCCGTGTTTTTTTCTTAACAGCGCGTTGCGCTTTTTGCGCCAATGATCCGGTCCCCGGATCAATGACCGGCAGGCGCATGTGGCACATAAGACGCTTCCAGCAAGGCGACCTCATCGGCCGTCAGCACCAGATCAAGCCCGGCCAGAGCTTCGGTAAATTGGTCCGGTCTGGAAAATCCGATGATCGGGGCCGCCACGCCCGGTTTCTGGCGCACCCAGGCCAATGCGACTTGCGCCATGGGGCGGCCCAGACTGGCCGCGACCTCGGCCACGGCCCCGATAATCGCGGCATCCGCTGCTTCGGTGCGCCCGTACAGCAACTTCTGAAACTGATCTGTCTCGCCCCTTGCCGTCACCGCCCCCAAAGGCCGCGCCAGCCGCCCGCGCGCGATCGGCGACCATGGGATCAGCCCAACGCCCTGATCCAGACAGAGCGGAATCATCTCGCGTTCTTCTTCGCGGTAGATCAGGTTGATCTGGTTCTGCATGCTGATGAACCGGGTCCAGCCGTTGGCCCGGGCCACCTCTTGCGCTTTGGCAAACTGCCAAGCGTACATGCTGGACGCACCGATGTAGCGGGCTTTGCCGGCTTTTACCACATCATGCAGCGCTTCCATGGTTTCTTCGATGGGCGTGACCGGGTCCCAGCGATGGATCTGATACAGGTCGACATGATCGGTCTTGAGCCGCTCCAAAGAGGCGTCGATATGCTGCATGATCAGCCGGCGCGACAGGCCCTGCCGTTCGGGCCGGGCATCGCCAAACACCTTGGTGGCCAGAATGAACTCGTGCCGCGGGGCCATCTCCCACAGCGACCGGCCCAAAATTTCCTCGGATGAGCCATCGGAATAGACATTGGCCGTGTCGAAAAACGTGATCCCGGCCTCATAGGCCATGCGGATCAGCGGGCGGGACTGGTCTTCGGGCAAGGTCCAGGGGTGGCCGCCGCGCAGCGGTTCGCCAAAGGTCATGCAGCCCAGACAGAGTTCGGACACCATCAGGCCAGAGCGTCCGAGTTGTCGCTTTTGCATCATTGCCTCCTTGAATTGGCATCAGTGTGTGCGCAAACCGGCCGCCGCCCCGAAAACGATTTCTTCGAAGAAATCGTAGCAGAGTTTTCGAAAACGCGGCCCCGCCCGGCCGCCAAAAGGGCGCTTGCGTGCAGCGCCTTAGCGCCCTTTTACAGGATCTGTTGACCGGTCTTGGCCCAATCTTTCATGAACTGCTCCAACCCTTTGTCGGTCAGCACATGGTTGGCCAGACCCTTGATCACCGCCGCAGGCGCGGTGATCACATCCGCCCCGATCAGCGCGCATTGGGTGACGTGGTTGGCGGTGCGGATCGAAGCCGCCAGAATTTGGGTCTCGAAGCCGTAATTGTCATAGATCGTGCGGATATCGCTGATCAATTCCAGCCCGTCCAGGTTGATGTCATCCAGCCGCCCGATGAACGGGCTGATGAACGTGGCCCCGGCCTTGGCCGCCAGCAGCGCCTGATTGGCACTGAAACACAGGGTCACATTGACCATGAACCCCTCGCCCGACAGCACTTTGCAGGTTTTCAGCCCGTCCCAGGTCAGCGGCACCTTGACCGCGATATTGGGCGCAATCTCGGCCAGTTTGCGGCCCTCGGACAGCATGTCGTCGAACTTCAGCGCCACCACTTCGGCACTGACCGGGCCGGACACAATGGAACAAATCTCGCGGGTGACTTCCAGAATATTACGGCCCGACTTCAGGATCAGCGACGGGTTTGTCGTAACCCCGTCTACCATGCCAAGGTCATTGAGTTCCCTGATCTGGTCGATCTCGGCAGTATCCACAAAAAATTTCATCGCATTTCCCTTCGCGTGGTTGGCACTTGTTGGCCGGGGGTTTACCTCAGGTCGTGGGTCGCGTGAACCCCTTAAGGGACCGGATGACAGTTGAGTTTTTCCATGAAGGCGATCTGGTGGGCGTCTTGACGACGCAACCGCTGGATCGGCTGTTGGACTATAAGGCCCCCGAAGGCGGCTGCTGGCTGGGGGCCTTTGTCGAGGTGCCCTTGGGCCCGCGCAAGGTGTTGGGCGTGGTCTGGGGGCCGGGCAAGGGGGATTATGACCGCGCGAAAATCAAAGGTGTGACCCGGGTTCTGGATGCCGCGCCGATGAAATCGGAAATGCGGGTGTTTTTGCAGAAGGTCGCCGATTACACCCTGACGCCAATGCCCGCAATGCTGCGTCTGGCCACACGTGCACCGGGGCTTGGCGATGCGCCGTCGATGCGGGTGGTCTATCGGCTGGGGTCGGTTGCACCTGTGCGGCTGACCGAGGCGCGGGAAAAAGTGCTGGCGGTGCAGCGTGATTTCGGCGGGCTGGCCCTGACCATGGGCGAATTGGCCGAAAGTGCGGGCGTGGGCACATCGGTGGTCAAGGGGCTGGTGAAACAAGGCGCGATTTCCGAGGAGGAAGCCCCCCGCGATATCCCCTATCCCCGCCATGACCCCGATTACGGCGGCAAAGACCTGACCCCGGATCAGGCGGCCGGGGCGCAAGTCCTGCGCGATGCCGTCCGGTCCGGCGACTATGGCACAACCCTGCTGCGCGGTGTCACCGGGTCGGGCAAGACCGAGGTGTATCTGGAGGCTGTGGCGCAATGTCTGGCGCTGGGTCGCCAAGCGCTTGTTCTATTGCCAGAAATAGCCCTGACTGGTGAATTCCTGACCAGAGTCGAGGCCCGCTTCGGCATGCGCCCTGCCGAATGGCATTCAGGTGTCACGATGACCGAACGCCGCCGCTGCTGGCGCATGGTCGGGCAGGGCGATGCGCAACTGGTGGTGGGGGCGCGGTCGGCGCTGTTCCTGCCGTTCCGCGACTTTGGGTTGATCGTGGTCGATGAAGAACATGACTCGTCCTACAAGCAAGAGGACGGGGTGCTGTATAATGCCCGCGACATGGCGGTGCTGCGGGCGTCTTTGAATGGGGCGCAGGTGGTGCTGGCCTCGGCGACGCCATCGCTGGAATCCTGGGCCAATGCGCAGGCGGGCAAATACAAGCGGCTCGATCTGACCACCCGGTTTGGTCTGGCGGTGATGCCGGTGATGCGGTCGATTGATATGCGGGTCGAGGAATTGCCGGGCAATGCGTGGGTGTCTCCCACCCTGCGCCGCGCGGTGGCTTTGCGTATTGAACGGGGCGAACAGGCGTTGCTGTTCCAGAACCGGCGCGGCTATGCGCCGGTGACCCTGTGCCGGGCCTGCGGGCATCAGATTGGCTGTGACCAATGTGACGCCCGGATGGTGGAACATCGGTTCCTGAAACGGCTGATGTGCCACCAATGCGGCGAAAGCAAACCGATGCCGACGGTGTGTCCGGCCTGCAATGCCGAAGATCGGCTCGCCCCGGTCGGGCCGGGGGTCGAACGGCTGGCCGAAGAGGTGCAGGCACATTTCCCCACCGCGCGGGTCGTGGTCCTGTCATCAGACCTGTACGGGTCGGCCAGGGCGCTGAAAGCCCATATCGAGGCGATTGCGGCGGGCGGGGCCGACATCATCATCGGCACGCAACTGGTGGCCAAGGGGCACAATTTCCCGCTGCTGACGCTGGTGGGGGTGATCGACGCCGATCTGGGTCTGCAAGGGGCTGACCTGCGGGCAGCAGAGCGGACGTTCCAGCTGATGCGGCAGGTCGCTGGCCGGGCGGGGCGGATGGAAACCCCCGGCGAGGCGCTGTTGCAGACCTTTCAGCCCGAACATCCGGTGATCCGGGCGATATTGGCGGGGGACGAGGAAGGGTTCTGGTCGGCCGAAGCCGGGGAACGCCGCGCTGCCGGAGTGCCACCCTATGGGCGGATGGCGGGGATCATCCTGTCCTCGCCCAATGTGCAGGAGGTGTTCGATCTGGGCACAGAAATGGCCCGGCACGACGCGCCCCTGCGCAAGATTGGGGCACAGGTCTATGGCCCCGCCCCCGCCCCGATCGCACGGGTGCGCGGGCGGCACCGGGTCCGGCTGCTGGTCAAAGCCGACAAAGGTGTGGCGCTACAGGCAGCACTGGCCGAATGGGTGGCGCAGTTCCGGATACCGGGCACGCTGCGGCTGTCGATTGATATTGATCCGCAGAGTTTTCTTTAGGGATTGAGCTGATGCGGGATTGCCGCATGTCGTTCACACCATCAAGTTCATTGGCAAGTTCATTGGCAAGTTCATTGGCAAGTTCATTGGCAAAATCATTGGAATTTCTCATGATTGAAGCCAAACGCCAACCGATTTAACAGTGTTGGCACTCACAGCCCGCGAATGCGGGGGTCCAGCGCATCGCGCAACCCATCGCCGATGTAATTCACCGCCAGCACGGTCAGCGAAATACAC
>JANOMH010000611.1:0-4455 GCA_031420215.1 Rhodobacterales bacterium
GTCGGATATTCACGCCAAGGTGCGCGAATCAAAGATTACCCGCACCGCCCTGATTCTGGTTGGCCCGGCTTTGGCCGACCAGCACGGGTTCCCGGATTCAGCGCTTTACAACCCTGAGCATCCGCATGTGTTGCGCCCGCGTGTCAAAACCGGATAATTCCGCTTATTCAGCGCCTTATGCCGCATTGCGGCGAAAGTGTTAACTTGATTTTACATGGTTCTGGCAGATGATCCGAATCGGGTGGAGTGAGGTGTGTAATGTCGGACTTTTTACCAGAAGCGGTCCGCAAGGGCCTCGAAGATGCACGCAAGGCCATGCAGCGCCGGTCGAACCGGTTGTGCATCCATGACGGTGACGATGTGCACCGCGTTTTGCGGCTTTGGGACAGCGGGTTTACGCTGGACGCCAAGGACGCGCCGCAACTGCGCGGTTTCGTTGATATTTACGACGGCAGTCGCCATTTGTATCAATGCCTGATCGTCGCATCGTATGAAGACGAAGGCGAACGTGTCTATGATTTCAAATGGTCCACCGCTGTCGCAGGCGGCCCCGCACTCGATTTTGTGCGGGCCGATGATGCGCCAGTGGCGTTGATCCCGCGGTTATTGTAGGTCGCTGAACGCTCTTTGCAGCCGCGTCACGGCCTCAACCACCTGCGCCCGAGGGGCAGCAAAGTTGATCCGCATGAAACTTTCGCCGCCAGCCCCAAAGCTGGCGCCATGGTTTACTGCGACCCGGGCGTCTTTCTCGATCCGGCGGGCAATCTCGGCCTGCTCCATCCCGGTGCCGGAAAAATCGACCCATGCCAGATAGGTGGACTCAAGCGGCATCGACGCCACCCCCGGGATCGCGTTCATCCCGGCATCGAACACTCGCCGGTTGCTCTCCAGATAGTGACGCAACGCATCGACCCAGGCCGCGCCCTCGGGCGAGTAAGCCGCCGTCGCCATATGCATCCCGAAACTGTTTGGCGAAATGCCCATGGCCATCATCCGGGCAGCGAACCGCACCCGCAGGTCGGGGTCGGCGATGATGACATTGCCGATATGGGCGCCCGCGATGTTGAACGTCTTGGTCGTGGCGGTCATCATCACCAGATGTTCGGCAATCCCGTCGATATTCGCCATCGGGACATGGACCTGCCCCGGCATCGTCAGATCATGGTGAATCTCGTCGCTGACCAGCACCAGATCGTGCCGTTTGGCAAAGGCGGCGACGGCCCGCAGCTCGGCCCGCGACCAGACCCGCCCACCAGGGTTGTGCGGCGAACACAGGATCAGCATCGTCTCGCGCCCGGTCATCAGCGCATCATAGGCGTCGAAATCCATCTCATAGCGGCCAGCGACCTGCACCAACGGACATTCGACCACCTCGCGCCCGGCGGCTTTGATGATGCGGGCAAACGCATGATAGACCGGGGTGAACAGCACCACGCCATCGCCCGGCGCGGTAAAGGCATCGATACAGAGGGCCACACCATTGCCAAGGCCATTGACGCTGAAGATCGTGGCCGGGTCCACGTCCCAGCCGTGGCGGTTCGCCATCCACCAGCCAATTGCGGCCTTGTAGGCGCGGTCATCGCCGTAATAGCCATAGACGCCATGGGCCGTCACCGTGGCCAACGCCTGCTGCACGACGTCAGTGGCCCGAAACTCCATATCCGCGACCCACATCGCGATGCCATCCTCGGGCGAGACGCCGCGCATGGCCTGCATGTCGTCCCATTTGTTGCTATGGGTGCCGCGGCTGTCGATGGGATCGTCAAAACTCATGTTCGCCTCCGTTTGGCCGCAAGCTAGCCGGATGGCAGGCAGGCGCAAGTGCCAGGTTGCAGGGCGGGCGCACATCGCCTAAATCGGCATCATGAACCTGCGCCATATCCTGATCCACCCCGACCCGCGCCTGAAAATGGTGTGCAAACCTGTGACTTCGGTCACCAAAGATGTGCAGCGTCTGGCCGACGAAATGTTGGCCACGATGTATGCGGCCCCCGGTATCGGCCTGGCTGCGCCGCAAGTGGGCGTTCTGACCCGGCTGTTGGTGATGGATTGTGTAAAAGAGGAAGGGGCAACCCCCCGCCCGATGGCACTGCTGAACCCCGAAGTGATTGCCGTATCGGATGAGCGTAGCATCTATGACGAAGGGTGCCTGTCGATCCCGGATCAATATGCCGATGTCGAACGCCCGGCCGAGGTGACAGTCCGCTGGATGGATCTGGCAGGCAAGAGCCAGCAAGAGCATTTTACCGGCCTCTGGGCCACCTGTGTGCAGCACGAGATCGACCACCTGAACGGCATCCTGTTCATCGACTATCTGAAACCACTCCGCCGGGGGATGATTACCCGCAAGATGGTCAAATTCAAACGCGATCAGGCCCGCGATCTGGCGCGCGGCTAGCGCATGGCAGTCCGTCCCATTGTCCTGCTGGGTGACCCGGTATTGCGGGCAGTGGCGGCGGAAGTGACTGTGTTCGATGACGCCTTGCGGCTGTTGGCTGCGGATATGTTTGACACGATGTATGGCGCACCGGGCCGTGGGCTGGCCGCGCCTCAGGTGGGCGTGTCGCAGCGGCTGTGCATTATGGATCCCGGGTGGAAGGACGGCGAACCCAACCCAAAGACATTCGTCAACCCGCATATCGCGGGGGCCTCAGCTCTCATGCAGACCACGGCAGAGGGCTGTTTGTCGATCCCCGGCCGGACCTGCCGGGTCGTGCGCCCCACCGAGGTTTTCCTGCGCTGGCAGGGTCTGTGGGGCGCTTGGCATGAAGGGTGGTTTTACGATGTCGAAGCCGTCTGCGTGCAGCATGAGATCGACCATCTGAACGGGGTCTTGTGTATCGACTATCTTGAGGAACCGGCATGACCCGGCCGTTTGTGATGTGGCCGGATGCCCGGCTCCGCACCGCTGCCGGGTCTGTTGATGGCATTACGGATGAAATCAGGGCCATCTGGGCCGAGATGACCCAGGCCATGGATGCGATGCCGGGAGTGGGATTGGCCGCCGTGCAACTGGGCATTCCGCTGGCCTTGGCCGTGGTGGACGCCAGCGATACGCGCGGCAACGCCATTCGCATGGCTAATCCGCAGGTTCTGCATGCCAGCGTGGAGTTGCGGACCCACGAGGAAGCCTCGCCCAATCTGCCGGGCGTTTATGCGGCGATAGAGCGGCCCCGTGCAGTGACAGTGCGGTTTCTGAATGCTCAGGGAGAGCAGGAGGACCGCGATTTTGTCGGCCTCTGGGCCAAGTCGGTGCAGCACCAGATCGACCATCTGGCGGGCCGGATGTATTTTGACCGGCTGAGCAGGGTCAAGCGCGACATGCTGCTGAAGCGCGCTGCAAAAAGGCCCCGCTAGGATGCGCATCGTTTTCATGGGCACGCCGGAGTTTTCGGTTCCGGTGCTCGACGCCTTGGTGCAGGCCGGACACGAGATTGCCTGCGTCTACAGCCAACCGCCGCGCCCCGCCGGGCGTGGCAAACAGGACCGGCCATCGCCGGTGCAGACCCGCGCACAGGCAATGGGGCTGCCGGTCCGCCATCCGGTTTCGCTGCGGACGCCCGAAGCGCAAGCGGATTTCGCCGCCCTGAAGGCTGATGTCGCGATAGTTGTGGCTTACGGCCTGATCCTGCCGCAAGCGGTTTTGGATATGCCGACCCATGGTTGCCTGAACATCCACGCCAGCCTGCTGCCGCGCTGGCGTGGGGCCGCCCCGATCCACCGGGCGATTATGGCCGGCGACGCGGAAACCGGCATCTGTATCATGCAGATGGAGGCCGGGCTGGACACCGGACCGGTGCTGCTGCGGCAGGCTTTGCCGATCGGGACCGAGGACTCGACAGGGGCGCTGCATGACCGGCTTTCGCCCCTTGGCGCCGCGCTGATCGTCAAAGCACTGGCACAATTGGCAGATTTGAAGCCTGAAGCCCAAAGCACCGAAGGCGTAAACTACGCGGCCAAAATCGACAAATCCGAAGCACGGGTGGACTGGACCAAAACTGCGACCGAAGTCGACCGGCTGATCCGCGGCCTCTCGCCCTTCCCCGGCGCTTGGTGCGATGTGGCGGGCGAACGGATCAAACTGCTGGGGTCGCGGCTGACCGCTGGCCAAGGCACGCCCGGCACCGTTCTGGACAGGTTTCGCATCACCTGTGGCCAAGGTGCCGTCGAGATCAGCGAAGTGCAGCGCGAAGGCAAACGCCGGATGCCCGTGGCCGAGGCCTTGCGTGGTTTGACTTTGGGGGCAAGGGTGGGTTGAAACCCACCTGACTCTGCAATTTCGGAAGCTGTCTGAATACCTCCAACTGAGGCTCCCAGTGTTGGGTCGGAGCCTCCGGCGGGGATATTTGCGGCCTTATGTATCAAACGCACCAATTGTAGCGCGACGATCAAGGTGAGAGGCGCGCGACAATCTGGATGAGAAAGTGTCGTTGATGTTGGAACGCCGGGAGGGCG
>JANOMH010000612.1:0-5403 GCA_031420215.1 Rhodobacterales bacterium
ATCGCGTTGGTGATGCGGCCCGCTTCGGCGGTCGCTGGGTCCTGCGTCGCCCGGTCGCGCACCAGTTCCACCCCCAGGAACAGCCCCTGCCCCCGCACGTCGCCGATCAGCGCGTGGTCGCGCGCCAGCCCCTGCAGGCCCGCCAGCAGATAAGCCCCCGTCACGCGGGCGCGGTCCTGCAAGCCCTCGCCCTCGATCACGTCCAGCACCGCCATGCCCACCGCCGCCGACACCGGATTGCCGCCGAAGGAGGAAAAGAACTCCATCCCGCTGGCAAAAGCGCGGGCAATGTCGGGGGTGGTGATTACGGCGGCCATCGGATGGCCGTTGCCGATGGGTTTGCCAAGCGTGACGATATCGGGGACCACCCCTTGCGCCGCGTGGGCCCACATATGGCTGCCGATGCGGCCAAAGCCGGTCTGCACTTCGTCCACCACCAGCAGGCCGCCGGCGGCGCGGATCAGTTTGGCGGCCTTGGCCAGATAGCCATCGGGAAAAAACACCTGACCCCCACAGCCCGAGATTGCCTCGGCAAACATGGCGGCAGGGGGCAGACCGTTAGCCTGCAATTTGGCAATCTGTTCGGTCAGGTTGTCGGTGTAAACGGCAGCAGTCCTTGACGGACCGCGATAGGGATCGGGCAGCATTGCGATCTCGACCTCAACAGGTTTACCACCACCGCCCTTGCGGTTGAATTTATAGGGGCTGATATCGATCAGCGCGTTGGTATGGCCGTGATAGGCCCAATCCAGCGTCACAATCCCGCGCCGCCCGGTCACAGTGCGGGCGATGCGCAGCGCCAATTCGTTTGCCTCTGACCCCGACGTGACCATATAGACTACCGACAGCGGCGCAGGGAACAACGCGCCCAGCCGTTCAGCATAGTCCAGAATGGTGTTATGCAGATAGCGGGTGTTGGTGTTCAGGATTTTGGCCTGATCCAGTGCTGCCACGACATGCGGGTGGGAATGCCCGACATGGGCGATATTATTGACCGCATCGACATAGGCGCGGCCCGTGTGGTCATACAGGTAAGCCCCTGATCCACGGACAATTTTCAGCTTATTGGTGTATGAGATCGACAGGTTCGACCCCAGCACCTTTGCCCGCCGGGCCAGCAGTTTCTCGGGCGTGTCCGGGTCAATCCGATAGCTTTCCGGCGCCAGTTTCAGAATCAGGTTCGGGTCTGGCACGATTTTTGACCAGACCGGCCACAGGCTGGGCTGGCCCACGCCCGGGAACTCTCCGCTTAACCCCAGCCGGTCGGTCATCATCTGGAAATGCAGATGCGGCGACCAGCCACCGTTGACGGTATGCTCGCCGATGAAGCCAATCAACTGGCCTGCGGAGATGGACTGCCCTGCGGTGATCGTGGTCAAAGTGGCGCGCGACAGATGGCCATACAAGGTCCAGAACTTTGGCCCATCCGGCCCAGCCTGATGTTCTAGAATAACGGTGGGACCGTAGTCATAGGGGGCGTCATTATCGACAACACTCAGCACCTTGCCGGGCAAAGGCGCATAAAGCCGGGTGCCCGCGCCGATGAAGATATCCACGCCCAGATGCTGCGACCGCGCCTCGGGTGAGGCGGGGGATCGGAACTGCGGGCCTTTGTAGACATCGCGATCCTCGCCATACAGACCGATGGCATAGGATGCGCCTTGCAGCGCAAACTCTCCCTCCAGCCACGCCCAATGTCCCACCGGATCACCGGCGTAAATCATGCCAGGCGCATTCGCGGCCAAAGACAGCGCAAACCGGCCCGCCCGGTTCAGGTCGATGTCGAACAGGCTTGCGGGCTGGCATTTGCGCAACCAATCGACCACTGCATCATGGGTTGGAACAGGGTCTAAGCCTGCGGCATGCCGGGCAAAAGTGGCCAGAAATGCCGGGTTGGTCTGGTTCAACCGGTCAAGCAGGCGCAAGGCCGGGGCTTGGGATATGATCAGATACGTGTTGTCAGGGTGATCCTTGGCCCGGTGCGATGAGATACAGACCGACGCTGCCAGCCGGGCGGCGACCAGATCAAACAACACCTCGGCCTCTGTCTGCTCCAGCGGAAATTCTGCGGCATAGGCCGCAATCAACGGTGTGGCGGTTTTGTAGATATCGGCGCAATCGAGCAAAGCATAGGCCAGGGCCACCGCCAATTCGTTGACTTGCCGCCCAAAGCTCATGTCGCCAAAGTCGATGATACCGCTGACAAGGCCATCGCCGACCAACAGATTGTTATCATTGGCGTCCTGATGGATGACCGCGCCGCGCAAGTGCTTCAGCTGCGGCGCGACCCGCGCGGCATAGCGGTCAAACATGCGGGCCACCATGCCGCGTTGTTCGGCCTGCACATCGGCCAGCCAGGGCCGCACTTGCGCGACCTCGTCCAGATTCCACAAAAATCCTGGCCGATGGGCTGCTGGGTGTCCAAACCCCCGCAACGCCCGCGACAGCCGACCCATCATGCTGCCGAGACTGCCCAAAAGGGCGGGCGAGGGAGCTGTGGCAGAGTAGAGTTTTCCCGGCAAAAAAATGATCAACCGCACTATATGTCCGGCATGCAGGGCCATGGGTTCACCCGCCAATGTTGGGATCAAACGTGGTACACCCAATTCCGGATCGGTCTGGGCAATATGCGCAAGGGCTGCGTTTTGCAGCGCCAGAAAACCCGGATCTTCGGCCCGGTTGGCGATTTTAAGGACATAGCGCGCGGCGCCCGTGTCGATCAGCACATTCTGGTCGCGCTCGCTGACCAATGCCGTCACTGCACCCGACAGCCCCCAGTGATCATGCAGAATCGCCGCGATATCAGAGAGGGAAACGGCGGGTTTGGGGGCGTCGAATACTGAAGCAGTGGTCACTATGGCGGTCCTTGCTGGCTGCGCCCATATCTGACAATCCTTGGTTGGAAATGTCCACGGGTCGCGCTTTTGGCGGGGGGCGATTCGATTTAGGGCAGAGGGGCCGACTGATGGCAAAATATACCGCAACGATCCGGTGGCAGCGTGGCCCGGACGAGCCGTTTACCGACAACAAATACGCGCGCGGGCATCAATGGTCGTTTGATGGAGGGGTCAGTTTTCGGGCCTCGTCTTCGCCGCATGTCGTGCCGCGTTACTCCGACCCAAGCGGCGTCGACCCGGAAGAGGCTTTTGTCGCAGCCCTGTCATCCTGCCATATGCTGACTTTCCTGTATCGCGCGGCCCTGGCCGGGTTGGTCGTTGACGCCTATGACGACACCGCCGAAGGGCGCATGGCCAAAACCCCGGAGGGACGGGTCTGGGTGGCCGAAGTTGTGTTGCGCCCAGCAGTGCGGTGGGCAAGCGCGGCCCCGGATTTTGCGGTGCAAACGGCCCTGCATCATGCCGCACATGAAGAGTGCTTCATCGCCAATTCGGTAAAGACAGAAGTGCGCTGCGAGCCACTTTGAGGGTAGCATACCGGGGGCTGGCCAAGATACGGGAGCTTGACAGCCGGGAAGGGATCTTCGTTCCTGTCATTCCCGCCGAAGCGTGTCGCCGTAGGCGAGTTTGGGCGTCAGTTCCACAAGCTCGCCGGGCAAGTTCGGGTCGGCCTGACGACTGAGCACCATCTGCGCCGCGCGGATGCCGACTTCGCGCCGACACGCGTCCATCGTGGCCAGACGGCGCGGCAATCCGTCGAGCAGCTCGACGCCATTAAACCCGGCAAGACCGATCTGGCCGGGGATGCTGACCCCTTTTTCCAGCAGATACAGCAGCCCACCCGCACCGATCATGTCATTGGAGTAATACAGAAAATCAAGGTCTGGCGTGCGCTGCAGAATGGTTTCGGTCATTTCCCGGCCCTTGGCCAGGGCAGAGCCGCCGGAATAGAATTCCTGATCGGCGATCTCGATCCCGGCTTTGCCCAAGGTCCGGGTAAACCCCTCGAACCGTTTCCGCGCCCGGTGGTCGAGCGGCATCTTGGTGCCCAGAAAGCCGATGCGTTTATAGCCGGCGGCGATGATTTCCTCGGCCATCATTCGCCCGGCCCGACGGTGTGAAATGCCGACACAGGCGTCAATCGGGTCACCATCCACATCCATGATTTCGACCACTGGAACCCCGGCCTGCGCCAGCATCGCGCGGGACGCTTCGGAATGTTCCAGCCCGGCGATAATGATCCCGGCGGGGCGCCATGACAGCATCTCGAACAGGACCTTTTCCTCTTTTTCCGGCATGTAATCGGTGACACCGACAACCGGCTGCAAAGAGGTATCCGCCAGCGTTTCCGATATGCCCGACAACACCTCTGGGAACACCATGTTGCCCAAAGACGGGATAATCACCGCCACCAGATTGACCCGCGACGAGGCCAGCGAGCCTGCGATTTTATTGGGCACATAACCCAGTCGCTTGGCCGCCTGCTGCACCCGTTCGCGTGTCGCTATGCTCACATCACCCTTGCCGCGCAAAACCCGGCTGACGGTCATTTCCGACACGCCCGACGCCTCGGAGACATCGCGCAAGGTCAGCGGGCGGCGGGGGGGTATGGTCACGCGGGCGTTTCCTGCAAGGAGAACTTTGCGCGTTGTTAACAAGTGCCGTCCGCATTGTCCAAGGGTCAGCTTGGCCGAAGCGACCGTATTGCTATGCGCGCCGCCGCGGTCAGGGCGGGCATGGTCTGGGACAGGATGATGTTGCGGTCAAACAGGCCGGGGTCGGTCAGGACCTGGCGCAGCGAGGCCCCAAAAGCCATGCGCAATTCGGTGCCAATATTGATCTTGCATACATGGGATTTAGCCAGCCGCGCCCGGTCAGTCGCCCCAATCCCCGATCCACCATGCAGGACCAACGGCAGCGGGCAGGCGGCCTCGATCGCTGCCAGCAGGGCCCAATCGATCGGCGCTTGCCCGTCCTGCATCAGATGCAGATTACCAATCGCCACAGCCAGCGCATCGGCACCCGATTGTACCGCGAACACGGCGGCCTCGGCCGGATCAGTGCCGCGCGACGCCGCCCCCTTGGCATAGCCGACAAACCCCAGTTCCGCCTCGACCGAGACACCTGCGGTATGGGCCATGGCGGCAATCCGGGCGGTTTGTTCAATGTTTTCTGTCAGGGGCAGGGCAGAGCCGTCGAACATAACGGACGTAAATCCGCAATCCACTGCCGCCTGACACTCTGCCAGACCGCTCCCGTGATCCAGATGTGCGACCACTGGCACCGCTGCGCCGTTGGCCAAGGTCCGGAACATCGCGCCGAACATTGCCAACGGCATATGCGCCCGCGCCCCCGGCCCGGCCTGCAGGATAATCGGCGCATCCTCGGCCTCGGCGGCATCGACATAAGCGCGGGCATCTTCCCATCCCTGCACGACCACACCGGCCACAGCATAGCCGCCCGTCATGGCGGGGGTCAGCACGTCGGTCAGGGTCGCCAAAGTCAT
>JANOMH010000613.1:0-1865 GCA_031420215.1 Rhodobacterales bacterium
TACTACCCTAACCCATTTTCCCCCTATATTAAACCCCACCCCCGCCCACCGTTACCCCCCCCGGGCCCGGGCGGGGCCCTGTTGGTCTCCAAACCCCCCCCCGCCCCCCGGCCTTCCCCCGGGGCGAGACTGGGAGGAATGCGTCGGCCAGGTCGCAAACTGGTTTAGTTTCTATCTGGCACAAGATGCCCTAAGTCCGCTTGGATGCCGTTCCTGACATGAGGGAGCATGGTGAACATGAGCCACCCGCTCCACCCTTCCCGCCCGGGGTTAACAGAGCGGAACGCGCCCCCGGGGAAGCATCCGTCAGGTGGCGAACGCTAGACCCGTTCCAGCAGCACCGCGACCCCTTGACCAACGCCAACACACATCGACACCACGGCGCGGCGGGCAGTGCCCAGCGACAGCTCCAGTGCCGCGCTGCCAGCGATGCGGGCCCCGGACATGCCAAGCGGATGCCCCAGTGCGATGGCCCCGCCGTTGGGATTGACCCGAGGGTCAGCATTTTCAATCTGCAAACCACCCAGACAGGCCAGCACTTGTGCGGCAAAGGCCTCGTTCACCTCGAACAGGTCGATGTCGGCGGCGGCCAGCCCGGCTTGGCCCAGCAGCTTTTGGATCGCGGGAACCGGGCCATAGCCCATGCGGCGCGGGGCGACCCCGGCAGCTGCGGCGCTGACGACGCGGGCCAGCGGGGTCAGTCCATGGCGTTTGGCGGCGGCTTCGGTGGCCAGGATCAGCCCCGCCGCGCCGTCGTTCACGCCGGAGGCGTTCCCCGCTGTCACGGTGCCGTCAGGCCGCACGATGGGCCGCAACCGACCCAGATCATCGCGGCTGGTGTCAGGACGGGGATGTTCATGGGCGGTGACCTCGGCCATCTTGCCCCGACCGGCGGGAACGCTGACGGCCATGATTTCGCGGGCCAGTCGGCCAGAGGCCATGGCCGCCCCAACCTTATGCTGTGACGCCATAGCAAAGGCGTCCTGATCGGCGCGATTGATGCTGAACTCGTCCGCAAGATTCTCGGCGGTTTCAGGCATCGAGTCGGTGCCGTAGAGCGACTGCATCCTAGGGTTGATGAAGCGCCAGCCGATGGTCGTGTCCTCCATCGCGACGGCGCGGGAAAAGGCGCTGTCGGATTTCAACAAGACAAAGGGCGCGCGGCTCATGCTTTCGACGCCACCGGCAATGGCCAGTTCCATCTCGCCTGCCTTGATGGCGCGGGCGGCAGAAATGACCGCTTCCAGCCCCGAGGCGCAGAGCCGGTTGACCGTGACGCCCGGCACCCGGTCAGGCAGACCCGCCAGAAGCAGGGCCATCCGGGCGACGTTGCGGTTATCCTCGCCCGCCTGATTGGCGCAGCCCATCCAAACCTCATCGACTGCCGCCGGGTCCATGGCGGGGTTGCGGCGCAGAAGTTCGGCCAATGGCAGAGCGGCCAGATCATCGGTGCGCAGCTTGGACAGGGCCCCCCCGTGGCGGCCAATCGGGGTGCGGATGAAGTCGCAGATAAAGACGTCGGTCATTGGGGTCCTTTGGCGTTCAGGCTGGCAAGATCCTGCCCGGCGGCCACAAGTTGACGCAGCAGGGGCGGCACAGACCATGACAGCGGGTCGCTGGCGGCAAGGGTGTCCAGCTGCGCAAGGATGTCGGGCAAGCCAAGCCGGTCGGCATGGTGCATCGGCCCGCCACGCCAGCGCGCAAAGCCGTAGCCGTGGATCATGACAAGGTCGATATCGGCAGGGCGGGCCGCGATGCCTTCGGCAAGTATGTCAAAGGATTCCGCGATCATCGCCAGTAGCAAGCGGTGGGTAATGGTATCTGCGGGGATATCCGCGCGCTTTACGCCTGCATCGGTGCTGGCT
>JANOMH010000614.1:0-1789 GCA_031420215.1 Rhodobacterales bacterium
GGGCTTCGAACTGTTGCCGCGCCGCTGGGTCGTCGAACGCACTTTTGCTTGGCTCAACCGCTGCCGACGCCTCGCAAAAGACGTCGAGGCCACCATCGAAAGCGCAACGGCTTGGATCTTCCTCGCTCATATCCGGGCTCTCACCCGAAGGATCGCAAGCGCATGATATCAAACGAAGAGTTCTGAATCAGACTCTCAAAGGCCTCACGCCCTACGAGTTCATCTGTAAGCAATGGACAATCGAACCCGAAAGGTTCACCCTAAATCCGATCCATCAAATGCCGGGACTGAACACCTAGCTTTTCGCCCAGCCGCAGTGCCCGCCGGACGGCCCGGTCGGAGCGGGTCGAAAAGTCTCTTGCAACAAGGATGCAGGGCATTTGACTTTCCTTTCGAGCACACGGTATCCGCAAGAACGGGCGGTCAGTGCGCGAGCAGAACGGGCATTCTCAGGTCGCCGAAAACGCCCTTCGTGGCGCCACCAAGGATGAAATCGCGCAGGCGAGAGTGGCCGAAGCCGCCCATCACCAGAAGTTGCGCGCCCTCTGCAAGGGCAGCGTCCTGCAGCGCCATCGCAATGGGTTTGCCATCAAGCTTGATATCAACTGCGTTGGCGGAGTATCCGCGCCGTTCCAGCGCCGCCGTCAGGGTCTGCGCTATGCCAGAGTCGCTGAGCGACTTTTCACCTTGAACCGTCACAACCGAAATGCGGCCACCCGCAGCGAGAAGCGGCAGGGCATCGCACAACGCCCGGGCTGCAACCCGGCCGCCATCCCAGGCTATGGCAATGTGATCGACGGAGCCTGCTGCGGTCGACGCCGGCACAAGAATCACGGGGACGCCAGCGCCAAACACAAGCGATTGCGCCATGTCCTGTGCGATATGTGTTTCGGCAGACCAGGGCAGAAGCGCCAGATCAAAGGTCCGCGCCTCGGCCGTGGCGGCGTCAAGGGCCGCGCCCAGCACGACCGTATGGTTGCCCATCGACACGTTGAGTCCCGGCCGTGCCGCCCCCTTGATCAGGGCTTGCAGACGGGCGCACTCGGCTTTGCTGCGCTCTTCCGCTGCGCGCGCCAAGCCCTCAACGTTGATGAAAAAGCCACTGATCGGTGAGGCAGTCTGCGGGACATCCACAGCGAAAGTCGAGACCTGCAATCCGCAGCCCAGCGAGGCGGCAAAGCCCACCGCCGCCAGGATCGCGGGATCCGGGGCCGCTTCGGGATAGGTGTTCAGCGGAAGATAGGCGATACGGTTGGGCATGGGTTCTGTCCTAAGCTGGGAACGGCAATGGCCCGACACCGGGAAGCACAGATGCCATCCGTGCGCCGAAGGGCCTGATTGCGACAACTTGCCTGATGAAACCTTGACGATCCTTGATCCAAGTCAATCAAACGCGATCATAAGTCAGTATTCTTTAGCATCATCGCAGGGAAGCAATCATGCCACAAGACCGCTATCAGACGGTGCAGGAAGTTGCTGACAGGCTTGAAGTGGCCGAGGCCACGGTACGGCAATGGATCAAGTCCGGAGCACTTCGCGCCCTCGACATCGGCAAGGGCTGGCGCATCTCGGACACCGATCTCGCGCAGTTCTTGAAGGACCGCGAAACGGCACCGCGCCAGTCGGGACATCGTCCCTCACAAAATGCAGAAAAGGAGCACGACGATGAATCGCCTCGCTGACAAGACGACTGTCGTGACCGGGGGTGCCGTAGGCATCGGCCGGGCCTGTGTGATCCGTATGGCCGAAGAAGGCGCGAAAATCGCCGTGTTCGACAGGGATGAGGCCG
>JANOMH010000615.1:0-6496 GCA_031420215.1 Rhodobacterales bacterium
ACATGGCCCTCTGCTGTCACAACCGTCTTGAAACTGTCCAGAATGTTGGCCTGCGCGGCCAGATCATCCACCGGAGCCAGTGTTTGGGTAGGGTTCAGCGCCTGAAACAAAGAGCCGGAATTATACAGGAACACATCGGCCATTTCGCCTGTTGCCAAGCGGGTCTTGACGATGTTGTCACCTTCGGCACCTCCGGGGCGGGTTTCGATGTCAAAGGTTACGTCGGGATGCGCGGCCGTATAGGCCGCTGCCAAGGCTTCGGCAGAAGCCACAATAGAGGGGGTGTTATCGACCAGAAATGTCAGTGTCACATCGGCATTGGCCACCCCAGCCAGCAGCGCCAGAACGGACGCAGAGGCGAGGCGGAGTTTGAACGTGGTGGTCATGGTATCCTCCTGAAGTTGCATGAGTCTTTGGCGGTTGATCCGCCTTATCCAAGTGAACGAAGGGTCAGAGTAAACTGGTGGCTGCCTGCGGGCAGCTCGGTGGGTGCGCTGATATCTTTGCCGTTCAGGGTGATCGCGCTATAGCGCGGGTTGGGTTCAAACCTGCCGGTGGTCCCGGCAGGGATGGTAACCTGATAGGTGGCCTGCCCGTTTGCGCAGGTCCAGTTCACGCTGATGTCTCCATGGGAAGTCTGGTGCGTCGCGGCGACAGGAGACAACTCGGGGATGATCACCGGATCGACGATGATATTGGCAAATCCGGGTTGATCCGGGTCCGGGCTGATCCCGGCCACCTGTTCAAACAAGAACTGACAGACTGCACCATAGGCGTAATGGTTATAGCTGTTCATCTCTGGGTCATAGATCGATCCGTCGGGGGCGAGCGCGTCCCAGCGTTCCCAAATCGTGGTGGCACCCATTTTAACCTGATACAACCAGCCAGGCACCTCGGGGTTCAGCAGAACCTTGGCAGCAAGGTCGACCGCTCCGATCTTGGCCAGCGCCGGCAGCAGGGCCGGGGTGCCGATAAATCCGGTGCCGATCTTGTAGTCTGCATCCACGACAATCCGGCGGAAATGGGCCTTGGCGGCGGACTGGTGTTCTGCCGGGATCAGGTCATACAAGAACGCCAACGCATAGGAGGTCTGGTCATTATGGGCCAGGCGACCAGAGGGCGTGATGAATTCATGCGCGAATGCGTCCCTGATGGTTGCGGCCCGCTGGGCCATCTGGTCTGCAATTGCCGCATTCCCCAGCCGCTCTGCAATCCGGGCGGTCAGCGCGGTCGAGATGAAGTGATAAATGGTCGCGGCACAATCGTCGCCAATCGTCGGACGGGGTTTGCGATTATCACCGACAGGTTGAATCCAGTCGCCAAAGGTGAACCCCTTTAGGCCCCACAGGGAATGTGGATAAATCACCGGGCCATCGGAAATCGACCACAGATAATCCAGCCAGCGGACCATGGCGGGCAGGCATTCGGCCAGCACCTCGGTATCGCCATATTGCAGATAAAGCTGCCACGGGATCACGCAAATCGCGTCGCCCCAGCCGGTGGATCCAGCCCAGACGCCCCGACCGGGCACCTGATGCAGGCGGGTAGGATCGGGTGAAAAATGCGGAATCGCGCCGTCTTCACGTTGGTCAGCCATCACATCACGCAGGAATTTGCGCAGGAAAGAGTGGCTGTCGGCCAGCCAGCAGGCAGTGCCCGCAAAGACCTGCGCATCCCCGGTCCAGCCCAGCCGCTCGTCGCGTTGCGGACAATCGGTCGGCACCTCGATAAAATTGGCGCGCTGCGACCAGACGGTGTTCAAAACCAACCGATTGACCAAAGGATTGCCGCTGGTAAAGGTTCCGGCAATTTCAGGGGCCGACGTGATCGGAATCGACTGAATCTTGGTGATTTTCGCAGCCCCGGTCAGGGACAGCCGCGCATAGCGATAACCGTAAAAGGTGAAATGCGGGGCATAGGTTTCAGGCCCGGTGCTGCCGATGGTATAGCGGGCAATGGCCTGGGCCGAGCGGTAGTTCAGGTTGTAAAACTTGCGACCCGGTTCCAGCACTTCGGAATGTTCGACCAACACCGTATCACCGGGATTGCCCTGCACGGTAAAACGAACAAAGCCGCCAACATTCTGGCCAAAGTCATAGATCATACCCTTGTCATCAGACCATTGGTCGACCGGTGCCAACGGGGCAAGCTCGACGACAGGTAATGTCTCGTGCGGCACTAAAAGGCTGGTCTGAAACGGCAGAACTTCGACCGCATGGGTCACGGTGGGGGCCAGCCGGGCGTCGTAATCCTCGCCATAATAAATGCCGGACTTGCGGATAGGGAGCAGGCCGCTTTTCCAGGTGGCATCGGTTTGCAACAGCATGTCAGCACCTGCGGACAGCTCTGCAATCGCGCCGATCCTGTCGCCCCAGCAGTTATAGATCGGGGCGGCAGCCCACATCATCTGGCTGCGCCACCAGCCGTCGGCCAACCATATCTCGATGTGATTTGCCCCCGGTTTCAGCAGGGCTGCGACAGGATAGGTCTGGAACGCGATCCGGTCGTCATAGCAGGTCCAACCGGGGGTAAGCAGGTCCTGACCGACCCGGATACCGTTGATAAAACAGCGATAAAGTCCCTGAGCCGAAATGCGCAACCGGGCGTCGGCGGGCACGGCAGACAGGGTGAAATCTTGCGCCACAAAGCTGGCAGGGGTGCCCTGACCGGCGTCGGACAGCGGGGCAATCATCTGTGCCGACCAAGAGTGTGCGGCAACCGTATCCGGCGCAACAAGCGGGCTTGCAGTCATTGAATTCCTCCCCAGTGCCGGTCTTTAGATCACCCTCTCCAGAAAGATGTAGACCGTTATACGTAGAGCGTTCTACATTTTAACTTGTCGCGCAACAGGAAATTTGCGGCGAACCTGTCATAAGTCGTTTTGGCAGGCTATGACGCGACCGATGCAAGCCCGGAAGAAAGTGTGATGGCACCCAAGGACGTTCAGAAAAGCGTTGCAATTCAGGACCGTGTGACGATTCGCACGGTGGCGGCAGATGCGGGCGTTTCGGTGGCGGCGGTGTCGAAAGTCATGCGCAATGCATACGGGGTCAGCGACGGTCTGCGGGCGCGGGTTCTGGCCTCAATCGCGCGGCTGAACTACCGGCCCCGGACAGCGGCGCGGGGGTTGCGCGGGCGGACGTTCACGGTGGGCATCCTGCTGACGGATTTGCATAATCCGTTCCTGCCGCAGATTCTCGATGGAGCAAACTCGGTCCTGGGCCCCTCGCATTTTCAATCCCTGATGGGGGTCGGGCAGGCCAATCTGCCGATCGAGACGGCGCTGATCGAATCAATGATTGACCACAACATGGACGGTCTGATTCTGATCGCACCGCGCCTGTCCCCTGACATTGTGGCGGCCTTTGCCCGGCGGATCCCGATTGTGTTGATCGCCCATCACACGCCGGATGCAACCGGATATGATACTGTCAACGCCGACGATGTGCGAGGCGCAGAAATTGCAACCGAAGCGCTGATTGCGCTGGGGCATCCCGGGGTCGCGATGCTAAATCTGTCGGGCTATGACGACATTCCGGAATCGGTCCAATGGCAGCGGGAATATGGGTATCGGCGGGCCATGGAACGGGCGGGATTGGCCTCACAGCTACGACTGATGGTGACCCCACATGCCACCGCATTGAGCAAGCCTGAAATCGATCGGATGTTGGCGGCCTCAGACCGGCCAAGGGCAATGTTTTGCTGGTCTGACCTGGACGCATTGCACGTGCTGAGTGCGGCGACACGTCTGGGGCTGCGCGTGCCACAAGATCTGGCGGTGATCGGATTTGACAATTCCTCGGTGGCTGGTTTGCCGCAGGTCAATCTGGCCAGCATTGATCAGGCTGGCCACACGCAGGGAGAGACCGCAGCCCGGCTACTGCTGGAGCGGATCGATGGCCGCTCCGAGCCACGCCATGTGCTGCTGGAACCAAAACTGGTGATGCGCAGCTCTGCCCAAGCGGATTAGGCCAGCCCTCGACTTTTGCAATCAGCCCTGACCGCGTGGGTTGTGCCATCGGGCCGGGCTGCAGGTGACTGTTCAATCAACAACGGCCAAGCGACAGACCGCAGCACCGGGAAGACCAATGCTGCGGCTGCCGGCAAGTGGCCGAAAATACGGCCCTTGGTATGAAACGGGGATCGCTGAAAGGGAGTCTTTTCGTGTAGTGCCTGGAACGTAGTACGGGGAGCAACCCGCCCTTGAACCATAGCAGAAACAGGTCGGAACAGGTGTGAGTAAGGTGTGAAATCGGTGTGAGCAATGTGCCCAGGGATCAGGGGCTGACGCCGATCCGTTGCAAAGCCTCGCAAGATGCCGAGAATCCGTCGGTACAGGCCTGCCGATAAAGCTCGATGGCCAGATTTCGATCTGCCGCAACGCCCAGCCCATGTTCATAGTTGTAGGCCAGACTATCGCAGCCCTGCATATCGTTGCCATCACAGCCTTGCTGGTAATACCCAAAGGCCGTCGCCTCATTCACCGGGACACCGCGCCCTTGGCTATATATCAATCCGGTGTTGGAACAGCCCAAGGCGTATCCCAAGTCGCAGGCCTGCACAAACAGGTCTAGCGCAAGGCCATCATCCTTTGTGGTGCCAAGCCCGTCATAGTGCATGGTCCCCAGATTATTGCAGCCCCGGCCATCGGTGCCATCGCAGGCCAGAGTATAGTAACTGACCGCGCGTTCATTGTTGGCCGAAACCCCCTTGCCGAGATAATACATAAAGCCCGCATTGGTGCAGCCGATCATATTGCCCAGCTTGCAACCATCCCGGTACAGGGTCACTGCCAACGCCAGATCGACCGGCACACCATTGCCATTTTCATGCGCAAATCCCAGGTCAGTGCAGCCCTGGTCATCGTCACCGTCACAGCCTAATCTGTAATAGCGGGCGGCCTGCACCAAATCCTGGGGCACGCCTTCGGCATCGCGATACATCAGGCCCAGGTTGGAACAGCCGCGCGCCATCCCGTCATCGCAGGCCAGACCGAACAGGCGGACCGCCTCTGCGTTGTCTTCAGCGATGCCGTAGCCGCCATCATACATGCTGCCCAGGTTGCTGCATCCCAAACTGTCGCCACCATCGCAGCCCTGGCGGTAATAGCTGACAGCTATCACATCATCCTGCGGCACCCCCCGGCCACGTTCATACATAAAGCCAAGGTCAGTGCAGCCCGCGACATCGCCGCTTTCACAACCGATCCGGTACAAGCCGGCAGCATTGATGTCATTTGCGGGCACAAATTCGCCGCTCTCATAGTGCCGGCCCAGTTCAGAGCAGGCATAGGCGTCACCAGCAGTGCAATCCTGGGTCAACCCGGGCACCGGATTGTCAGTTTGAGCCAAGGCGGGGGACAGATTTCCGAACAGTGCCGTACAGAACACGGCCAACAGGCGGAACGGGGCTGAATGGGTCATTGGGAAAGCTCCGGCAAATACAAAACGGTTGTGACGGAAAACGCCGCCGCGATTCAATCTGTATCAATTAGAAAATCCTGGGTGGCCCTGTGTCAAGTTATACTAAGGTGGTTCGGACAAATCTCTGAGCCTATTGGCCGACCCGCTCCAACCCGGCGCAGGCCGGCGTATTGCCACGGTCGCACAGATAGACATAGCGTTCGCGGGCCGCATTGAAATCAGCGGCCACGCCCCAGCCATTTTCATAGCTTTCGGCCACGCCGTAACAGCCTGACCCGGACCCCGCCGGCGCAGCTTTTCTCAAACAAAGCCAGCGCGCAGGCATAGTCCTGGGTCAGCCCGCCACGGTCAACACTGTAAAACATCGCAACTTTGGCGCAGGCATCTGCATCACCCAAGGCGCACCCAAGGTTGAAATAACGCAGGGCTTCAACGTCGTCCTGGGGCAGGCCGTAGCCGCCCAAATCATGCATGTTACCCATGTTATAGCAGGCAATTGCATTTTCGAGATCGCAGACGCGCTGATAGAATTTCACCGCCTGGTCCAGGTCCACAGGCCCGCCAAGACCCTTTTCATAAAGCCAGCCAACTTCCAGACAGCCATACCCCAGATCGGCCGTACAGGTCCGGTTCAGGATGTCAAAGGCCCGGCCATAATCCTGCGGCACTCCAGTGCCATACTCTAATGCAACGCCCACATCAAAGCAGCCCAATTGATAGCCCAGATCGCAGCTTTGCTGAAAGTTCCCGACAGCGGCGGCGTCGTCTTGTGCGATGCCAAGGCCCTCGCGGTACGACCAGGCATATTCCCAACACCCTTCGGCGTCATCCGCCTCGCAGGCCAGTTTGAACAGGCCGGTGCCGTTTGCATCACTTTGGGGCACGCCATCGCCCGCGATGTAAAGCTTGCCCAGTGCGGTGCAATTGGCCCCAACGCCCGCAGTGCAACCTTCGGTCAAGGCTGCGATGGCGGTGTCGGCGACTGCGACATGAGGGAGGCCGATCAGGAATGTCAGCGTGACAATCATCTGACGAAGCAAGTTCTGAAAAAACGGCATGCGATGCTCCAAAAA
>JANOMH010000616.1:0-2480 GCA_031420215.1 Rhodobacterales bacterium
TGGACGAACTGGCAGTTGAACAACTGATCGAGGACCGGCTGAAAGCACAGGAACTGGACCGTCAGGGGCTGCAGATCACGGATGAAGGTCTGGCCAGTGCGATGGAGGATTTCGCCAGCCGCGCCAATCTGACGCTGGAGCAGTTCATCACCGTGTTAAACCAGAATGATGTCGATCAGACCACATTGCGCGATTTCGTCAAGGTCGGTGTCAGCTGGCGCGATTATGTCCGCAGCCGTTTTGGCAACCAGACCGAGGTGACCGAGGCCGAAGTTGATGCCGCCTTGGGGCAGGCGGGCGCTGGCGATTCCGGCATCGAAGTGCTGTTGACCGAGATCATTATCCCCGCACCGCCGCCGCAGGCAGCGGCCGCATTGGCCACGGCGACGCGGATTTCGCAACTGACCTCGACCGCTGCGTTCGAGGCCGAAGCCCGCCAGGTGTCGGCCTTGCCCTCCAAGACCAATGGCGGCAGGCTGGACTGGCTGCCGATCAGCAATTACCCCGCACCTTTGCGCCCGGTCATTCTGGCGCTTGCCCCCGGCGAAGTGACTGCCCCGATCCAGATCACCAATGGCGTGGCCCTGTTTCAGCTGCGCGCGGTCCGCGAGGCCGCGGTGCCTGCGGTGGCCCCGGCAACGATTGACTATGCCGCTTATGTGGTGGCCGATCAGGCGACGGCTGTCGCAGTGAAAAACCGGATCGACACATGTGATGATCTGTATGGGCTGGCGCAAGGCCAACCGGCGGACGTGCTGGACCGCCAGACCCTGCCGCCTGATCAGATTGCCCAGGATCTGGCGCTGGAACTGGCCAAGCTGGATGTCGATGAAGTGTCAACCGCCGTGACCCGTGCCGATGCGGTGCTGGTGCTGATGCTGTGCTCGCGCACCCCGGCGACGGCAGGCGAAGTGGACCGCGATGCTATTCGAAACCAGTTGCGGTCACAAAGATTGGAAGGCTATTCCAATGGCTTGCTGGCCGATCTTAAAGCAGCCGCAACGATTGTGACGCAGTGACAATTGCGATCAGTTGCGGGGAACCTGCCGGGATTGGGCCCGAGATAGCCGTCAAGGCATGGGCGGCGTTGAGGGATGAAATGCCCTTGCTGTGGATCGGCGATCCGGCGCATTTGCCCAGTGGAACAGTGTTCGAGGTGGTGACGGATGCGGCTGCGGCGGCGGCAGTCAGTGCCCGCGCCCTGCCCGTTCTGGCGCGTGATTTTGGCCCTGCCGTGACCCCCGGCCTTGCCAATCCGGCCCATGCCCAAGGCGTGATTGATGCCATTGCAACCGGCGTTGAACTGGTGATGCGCGGGACGTGCAGCGCAGTTTGCACCGCCCCAATTCATAAAAAGGCCCTGATCGACGGGGCTGCTTTCGCGTATCCCGGCCATACCGAATACTTGTCAGCCCTTGCGGGCGTGCCGCGTGTTGTCATGATGCTGGCCTGTGACGCGCTGCGCGTGGTGCCGGTGACGATCCACATTCCGCTTGCCGCCGTGCCCGCCGCGCTGACCGCCCGGCTGCTGACCGACACGATCCTGATCACCCATGCTGCGTTGCGCCGGGACTTCGGCATTTCCCGCCCCCGTATCGCCGTGGCCGGGCTGAACCCGCATGCGGGCGAAGGCGGCGCGATGGGGATGGAAGAAATCGAACTGATTGCCCCGGTGCTGGACGCGCTGCGCGCAGAGGGTTTT
Source organism: Rhodobacterales bacterium (assembly GCA_031420215.1). Taxonomy (GTDB): domain Bacteria; phylum Pseudomonadota; class Alphaproteobacteria; order Rhodobacterales; family Rhodobacteraceae; genus JANOMH01. The sequence goes on from JANOMH010000616.1 coordinate 1,703, forward strand.
GATTTAGCCGGCCCCCTGTCCGCCGACACCATGTTCCACCCGGCTGCCCGCGCCCGCTATGACGCGGCTGTCTGCATGTATCACGATCAGGCCCTGATCCCGATCAAGACGCTGGATTTTGCCAGTGGGGTGAATGTGACCCTGGGCCTGCCGTTCATCCGGACATCGCCAGATCACGGGACGGCGTTTGATATTGCGGGGCTTGGGGTGGCGGATGCAACGTCGATGATTGCGGCGCTGCAGATGGCGGACCGGATGGTCAAAGCAAGAACTTTGAATGCCTCCGGCGGGGATATTTGGAACCCAGAGAAATCATGAGCGGAATTGATGATTTGCCGCCGTTGCGTGAGGTGATTGAGACCTATGGCATTGCCGCGAAGAAATCTTTGGGCCAGAACTTTCTGCTTGATCTGAACCTGACGGCGCGGATTGCCCGGATTGCGGGGGATTTGAAGGGATCGGATATTCTGGAGATTGGTCCCGGCCCCGGGGGGCTGACCCGTGGACTGCTGGCCGAGGGCGCGCGGCATGTGCTGGCGATTGAGAAGGATCCGCGCTGCATTCCGGCATTGGCCCAAATTGCTGCGGCCTATCCGGGCCGGCTGACGGTGATTGAAGGCGATGCACTGGCCGTTGACCCGGCTGCTTATCTGACCCCGCCGATCCGGGTGTCGGCGAACTTGCCCTATAATATCGGCACCGAACTGCTGGTGCGCTGGCTGACCCCGCCGGATTGGCCGCCATTCTGGACCTCGCTCACCCTGATGTTTCAGCGCGA
>JANOMH010000617.1:0-5651 GCA_031420215.1 Rhodobacterales bacterium
TGGTAGGCCCGGAGGGACTCGAACCCCCAACCAAAGCGTTATGAGCGCTCTGCTCTAACCATTGAGCTACGGGCCCGCTGGCTGCCTCACTATCAGACCCACTGCCTTGGTCAAGTTGTCCGGCGTCTCAAAAACCCGCCCCGATCAACGGTGTTGTGTAGACCTTTGCCGGGCGAGGGGAATTTTCAGGGGTTCGTTGCCAAAAAAGGCATTGGTTTGCTCAGGCTGCGCGGGCAAGAGTTTTGGCGATCGAACCCACGGGGTTCATCGCGAAAACGAAACTGTTCTTGCTACTGGCCATTGGCTGTTGCTCTCCCTGCATCTGCCGGGCGTTTTGGTTTGACTTTAACTCCGGTCCAAAACCTGGCCGACTTCAAGGCTTTTGAATTCATCTGTCAAATCCGGGCCGGACACCTGACTCTGGTGGCTTTCAAAATTACCACGCAGGAACTCTACAAATCCGGGTATTGAACGTGCCCCAAAGACATGCGCGACGGCCCGGCCTATGCTGGCGCCGAGGGCGCATTGGCTGAACCGGCAAATTTTTCACCGTTCGGTCAAGGTTCCCGCTATACTCTTCTCGGGCGGAAGTCCGGGGTTTCTTGGGATAAGGTAGAACGATGCTTCAATCAAAATTTTCGGCTCTTGCGATGGGCCTTGTGGTGCTTGGACTTGCTGGTTGCGAAACCCTGAATCCGACCATCAGCCCGCCTTTCGGCCTGCCCGCAACAACGACGTTGCCCGCCGGAACCGACCTTCGGGTCGTGGACGTCGTCGTCTCGGTTCCCCTGTCGCTGACCGTGTCCGAAATTAACGGTCGCTATCCCACGGGCACCGACATCGTCTGGCGGGGCGAGGCATTTGGGGACCGTCATGCACAGGTCACGGCGATCTTCGATGAGGCGGGGAATCGGGCCGTGGCGCAGGACGGCGGCACGCAATCGGTTATCGCAGACATCGCCGTCACGCGGTTCCATGGTATCACACCCGGCACCCATGCTGTCGGTGACGGCGTCTACACCATGCATTTCACAATAAGCTACCGGGACGCGCGGACAGGTTTGCCACTCGGCCCGGCCCGCGCGGTCGAGGCGGACCTGGTGCAGCCGCCGGAAAGCCCCAGTCTTGTGACGGACCGGGAACCGGTTATCGCCCATCTTGCCGCGTTCATTGCCCGCGAGTTCGCGACGCCGGTCGGCCTGGGCCGCTGATCGCGGCGGGTCGTTACCGCCTGTAACACGGGGTCAGGAGAGTGTTGGGTATCAACACTCTCCTGACTTATTGAGTTTGGTGTAAGATCCACTGAGCTGATGAAATGAGAAATAGACAATTGGGGCGCGGCAGGCGGCAGGAACCTGAACCGCCGTCCAAAAGGGGTATCTGCGCTTTGGTGTGACCCTCGCCTTACAGGCCCGCCAGATGTCCTGCCATCAGAACCTGTCTGAAAGCCAAGCGGCCCTGCGCGGCAGGGCGGTCACGGCCCTTCAGTCGCCCATTCCTGATTGATCTGCGGAGGGCCACGATTTCACATTGCCGTTACCTGAGCGTCATGTTTCTGCGGGCCAAGTCGCGTCAACTGTTGTTCGCCCAACAACACAGGAGACTCACGATGAAAACGAAACTGCTGTTGCCCATGCTGTTTTCGGCCGTTGCTTTCCCGGCCTTGGCCGAGGATTTCGGTCTGGCCGTTGATCAGATGCTTGCCGCCCAAGCGCCGGCCCTGTTTGGCATCCAAGCGCCGTTGGCCGCGAGTGCCGCTGAATCCGCCGAAGAAGGCTATCGCACGTTGGAGCAGACCGAAGCCGATCAGGTCGCCCTGGCCTCGGGTCTGACCGCAACCTTCCTGACCCGCCAAGTCGCTGATAGCGCCGACATGATGGCTTTCTATCCGCTTGAAAACCCGACCCATGCCATCATGTGCATCGAAGGTGACCGCGAAGAAATTGCGCCGGGCAAGATGAACCCCGGCGTACAGGCCGTGGCCTTGGCCGATGGCACCGTCACGACGCTGGTCCGTGGGACGCAAGGCTGCGATGGAATCCGCACCACCCCCTGGGGGACCGTGGTGTTTACTGAAGAAGAGGATGACGGTGCTGCCTATGAGATGATCGATGTGCTGGCAATCGACAATATCACGATCGTTGACCGTTCCACCGGCGAGTTGTCGGATGGCACCCGCGTTGTCAAACGCACCGCCCTGCCGACCATGGCCTGGGAAGGTTTCGTGGTCATGGCCGAAGGTGTGGTTATCGGCGGCGACGAATTGCGCCCCGGCACGGCCAATCCTGATGCGGATGGCGGTTCGATCTTCAAATTCATCCCGGCCTCCCCGTTTGCCGGTGGCATGATCGACACGCTGGAAGCTTCGCCGCTGGCGGCCGGGTCGGTCTATGCAATGCAGGTGCAATGTGTTGGCGGCAATGTCCAGTTCGGACAGGGCTGCGAAACTGGCAATGCGACCTGGCTTCCCGTCAATGCCGCCACCGTCCGCGCCGATGCCGATGCGGCTGGGGCCACTGGCTATTACCGTCCCGAGGACATGCATGATGACCCGACCTATACCGGCGAAGGTGTGCGGTTTTGTTGGACCGATACCGGCAACGAGGGTGCGCAGAACTACAGTGAAGTCATGTGCGCCGTCGATACCGATCCGTTGAACATCGCCGTGCCCGATGCCGACGGTGCCGTCGAAATGACCACTTCCGTGGTCCGCTTCATCGAAGGCGACACCGATTTCAATTCGGTCGATAACCTTGCCTTTCAGCCCGGCACCGGCATTCTTTACGTGATCGAAGATCACCCGAATGGCGATATCTGGGCCTGTCTGCCGGATGGCACTGACCGCGACCTGAAATCGGATGGGTGCATCAAGATGCTATCCGTCATGGACACATCGGCCGAACCCACCGGCTTTACCTTTGCCGCCGATGGCCTGACCGCCTATGTCAACATCCAGCATTCCGACGACACCAATGTCGAAAAGGTCGATGACTACGGCACCGATGATGTGCTGGTGATCACCGGCTTCAAAGCGCCGATGTAAGCGACCATTTGTGGTATCGCCGAGGGACGGGGCCTTGTGCCTCGCCCTTTTGCATTTGCGCCACTTGCGGGGCTGGTCAGTCCGGCCCCCCTGCGTTATCGGGGGCCAACGGACCAAAGGCAGACCTGCGGGGGATCTGATGAGCACAAAGAACGGCCTGACTTATGCGCAGGCAGGCGTGGATATTGACGCGGGCAATGCGCTGGTCGAGCGGATCAAGCCTGCCGCCGCTGCCACCCGCCGTGCCGGGGTGATGAGCGGGCTGGGCGGCTTTGGCGCTCTGTTCGATCTGCGGGCGGCGGGCTATCAGGATCCGATTCTGGTGGCCGCCACTGACGGGGTTGGCACCAAGCTGCGCATCGCCATCGATACCGGGCATCTGGACACCATCGGCATTGATCTGGTCGCGATGTGCGTCAACGATCTGGTCTGTCAGGGGGCGGAACCGCTGCTGTTTCTGGATTATTTCGCCACTGGCAAGCTCGACGTAGATCAAGCCACCCGGATCATCAACGGCATTGCCGCAGGCTGTGCGCAATCGGGCTGTGCGCTGGTTGGCGGAGAGACCGCCGAGATGCCGGGCATGTATCATGGCGATGATTTCGACCTTGCCGGTTTTGCCGTCGGCGCGATGGAGCGGGGAGGCGATCTGCCACGCGGGGTCGTCGAGGGCGATGTGCTTTTGGGGCTGGCAAGCGACGGGGTGCATTCCAACGGCTATTCGCTGGTGCGCAAGGTCGTCGAACTGGCGGGACTGGGCTGGCAGGACAAAGCGCCGTTTGCCGACGGACCATTGGGTGCGGCCTTGCTGACCCCCACCCGGCTTTATGTGACGCAAGTATTGGCCGCAATCCGGGCGGGCGGCGTGCATGCGCTGGCCCATATCACCGGCGGTGGCCTGACCGAGAACCTGCCCCGCGTGTTGCCCGATGGGCTGGGCGCGCAGATCGACCTTGGGGCATGGACGCTGCCCCCGGTGTTCCGCTGGCTGGCCGAAACCGGCGGGCTTGAGCAGGCCGAGCTGCTGAAAACCTTTAACGCCGGGATCGGCATGGTTGTCGCCGTGGCCGCTGATCAGGCCGAGGCGATTGCCGGGCTTTTGGCGCAAAAGGGTGAAACCGTGCATCGGCTTGGCCATATCATAGCCGGGCAGGGGGTCAGTTACAGCGGTCGTCTGCTGTGACCAGGCGGGTCGCGATCCTGATTTCCGGTGGTGGGTCGAACATGGTGGCGCTGGCGCAGTCGATGACCGGGGATCACCCGGCCCGGCCGGTGCTGGTGTTTTCGAACGACCCTGATGCGGGCGGGCTGGCACGGGCGCAGGCCCTTGGTATTCCTACAGCCGTCACCGACCACCGGCCCTTTGGCAAGGATCGAGCGGGGTTCGAGGCCGCGCTGCAAAAGCACCTTGATGCCGCCGCCCCTGACATCATCTGCCACGCCGGGTTCATGCGCATCCTGACCCCGGCTTTCGTAGGCCGCTGGCAGGGCAGGATGCTTAACATCCACCCGTCCCTGCTGCCCAAATACCCCGGCCTGCATACCCATGCGGCGGCCTTGGCTTCGGGGGATGCGATGCATGGCTGCACGGTGCATGAGGTCACCCCGGTGCTGGACGGCGGGCCGATCCTGGGGCAGGCGCGGCTACCCATCCAGCCCGGCGATACACCTCAAACCCTTGCCGCCCGGCTGCTGCCGTTGGAACATCAGCTTTACCCCGCTGTGCTGCGCCGCTTTGCCAGTGGTGACCGGACTCCGGTTTTCCTGCCCCACCCCTAACGGCTTTCAATCCGGCCCCGGATCGCCTATCACGCATTGTCCGGTCCCCTCGTGTGAACAACGGTTATTGCATGAACATCATTACCACGACCGAGGCGCTGGCCGCCTTTTGTGCCGAAGCTGCCAAACACCCCTATGTGACGGTCGATACCGAATTCCTGCGCGAGCGGACCTATTATTCCAAGCTCTGCCTGCTGCAACTGGCCTATCCGGGCAAGGATGATGACAGTGGGGCCATCGTCGATCCGCTGGTCGAAGGGCTGTCGCTGGAGCCGGTCTATGAGCTGTTCCGCAACCCGAATGTGGTCAAGGTGTTCCATGCCGCCCGGCAGGATCTGGAGATCTTTTTCGTCGATGCCGGCGTGATCCCGGCGCCGCTGTTCGATACGCAAGTTGCGGCGATGGTCTGTGGGTTCGGCGAGCAGGCGGGATACGAGACGCTGGTGCGCAAGATCGCCAAGGCCGAAGTCGACAAATCCTCGCGCTTCACCGACTGGTCGCGCAGGCCCCTGTCCGAGGCGCAGATGCTTTATGCCTTGGCCGATGTGACGCATCTGCGACTGGTCTATGAATATCTGGCCGCAAGGCTGGCCAAGTCGGGCCGCGAGCGTTGGGTGGCCGAGGAAATGGCCGTACTGAACGACCCCGCCACCTACCGCGTCGACCCCGACGAGGCTTGGACCCGGGTCAAGACCCGCACCACATCGGCAAAGTTTCTGGGCGTCGTGCGGGAACTGGCGAAGTTCCGTGAAGTCTATGCGCAGACCAAGGATATTCCCCGGTCACGGGTCTATAAAGACGATGCTTTGGTCGAACTGGCCTCGACCAA